>JAJZTV010000215.1 GCA_021847385.1 Pseudomonadota bacterium
CCATCTGCGCGATGCGCTCGAAGGGCTGGATGGTGAAGGCCTCGTGGCCGCGGTTCCAGGTCGAGACCATGAGTTGGCCCTGGTAGTCGGAGTCGATCAGGCCGACCAGATTGCCTAGCACCACGCCATGCTTATGGCCCAGGCCGGAGCGGGGCAGGATCATCGCGGCGAAGCCCGCATCGGCCAGGTGGATGGCGATGCCGGTGGGGATGAGCTGGGTCTCGCCCGGCTTCAGTACCAATGGCGCATCCAGGCATGCGCGTAGGTCGAGGCCGGCGCTGCCGGGGGTGGCGTAATGGGGTAGTTGTTCCCGCATGCGCGGGTCGAGGATTTTGACGTCGACGTGCATAGTGTTCGTTATTCCGGTTAAGGGTGTTGGGTGTTGTAGAGATTGGCGATGTGCTCGATCAGGCGCCGGGCCTGGGTCAGCTTGTCGGCTCGCTCCAGGGTGTGCTTGCCGGCATCGTCGAGCAAGAGCAGTTCCACCTCGTCGGCGCCGATGGCCTCTTGCACGGCGTTGGCCACGATCAGCGGCAGGTGTTTGCGCTTGCGCTTGAGCTCGGCGTATTCCTCCAGGTTCTCGGCCTCGGCGGCGAAGCCGACGCAGAACGGCGGCCGGGGCCGGCTGGTGACGTTGGCCAGGATGTCCGGGTTGGGCGCCAGTTCCAGGGTGAGGATGTGGGCGTCCTTCTTGATCTTGCTGTCGCTCGGATTGAGCACGTAATAGTCGGCCACGGCGGCGACGCTGATGAAGATGTCGGCCCGGTCGATCTCGGCCTCCACCGCGTCCAGCATCTGCTGGGTGCTGACGATGGGCAGGGTGCGGGCACCGCGCGGCGGCGTCAGGCAAGTCGGGCCGGAAACCAGGGTGACTTCGGCGCCGGCCTCGAGCGCGGCGCGGGCCACGGCATAGCCCATCTTGCCCGAGCTCTGGTTGCTGATGCCGCGCACCGCGTCGATCGCCTCGAAGGTGGGGCCGGCGGTGATCAGCACCTTGAGGCCATTGAGCCGCTTGGGCTGGAACTGGCCGTCCAGGGCTTCGACGATCTCCTCGGGTTCCAACATGCGGCCGAGGCCGACCTCGCCGCAGGCCTGCTCGCCCTGGTCGGGGCCGAGGAACAGTACGCCGTCTTGTTTGAGCAGCGCGATGTTGCGCTGGGTGGCCGGGTGTTCCCACATCTGCACGTTCATCGCCGGGGCGACCAAGAGCGGGCAGGTGCGGGCGAGGCAGAGGGTGGACAAGAGGTCGTCGGCCCGGCCCTGGGCCACCTTGGCCAGGAAGTCGGCCGAGGCGGGGGCGATCAGCACGGCGTCGGCGTCGCGGGTCAGGTCGATGTGGGCCATACCGTTGTCGATCCGGTCGTCCCACAGGCTGGTGAACACCGGCCGGCCGGACAGGGCCTGGAAGGTGGCCGGGGTGACGAAGTGGCTGGCCGCCTCGGTCAGCACCACTTGCACGTCGATCTTCTGTTTGACCAGTAGCCGGACGAGTTCCGCCGCCTTGTAGGCCGCCACGCCGCCGGTGACGCCGAGCACGATGCGCTTGAGTTGGGTCGTTTCCATCCCGTTTGCTCTGTCCAGTGAGGTCGAGCGGGCATTCTAAGGGAAAACCGGTGGCCAGGGCCTACTTAGGACTCTTCCAAGGCGCGCAGCTCGGTGTTGGTCTGGCGCAGCCGTTCGGCCAGGGCGTGGGCGAGCCGGGTGGCGATGAGATTGGCCATGCGCGGGTGGCGGCTGGCGGCTTGGTCGAAATCGGCGCGGGAGAAGCAGTAAAGCTCCAGATCGCTGGCCGCGACGGCATCGGCCGAGCGCGGTGCGCGATCGAGGAAGGTCATCTCGCCGAAGAAATCGCCTCGGCCAAAACTGGTGAGGTGGTAGCGCTCGTCATTGCCCAGGGGGAGCTCGATACGCACGCTGCCGCGGCGAATCAGGAACAGTTCGTCGCCACCGTCGCCCATGGCGAAGACCTTCTCGCCGGCAGCGAATGATCGGCTGTGCACATAGTGTTCAAGGTCGGACAGGGTGTCGGCCGACGCGCTGGCGAATAGGTGCAATTGACCGAGGCCAAGCGGCGCTTCGCCCTCGCCGTGGCTAAAGCCCTCGGCTTCGAGCAGGCGGTCTTCGGTCCACTCCAGCGCGTCGTCCAATTGCGGAAACAGCCGCACGTTCGAGCCCGGCTTCAACATGCCGACCTCGGTGAAATAGGCAGCGAGCTGTGGGCGTAGGTTGGCGAGCAGCAGCTCGGCGCCGTGTTCGCTCAGCTGCGTGGCGACTTGGTCGAGCAGGTGGGCGCCGGTGAAGTCCACCGAATAGACGCGCTTGAGGTCGAGTACGAGATAGCGGCATTTGCCGAGATGGGGTTCCAACTCGTTCAGTAGTTGGTCGGTGGTGCCGAAGAACAGCGCGCCGTGCAGTTCGAACACCACGGTCTCGATGCCCTTGCGTTCGAGTACGGCATGTTCTTCCGGCAGACGCTGCTTCTTGGAGAAGGTTTGGCTGCCCAGGCTGCGCCGGCGCACAACGGAGTTTTTGATCTGCTCGCGCACGAACAGCAGAATGGCCAGGATCACGCCGACACCGGCCGCCACCATCAGGTTGAAGGCAATCGCAGTGGCGGTGACGGTGGCGATGACGACGAAGTCCAGTATGGTCGAACGTTGCCGTAGCAGGCGCAGGCTATGCCAGTCGATCAGGCGCACGCCGATGACGCAGAGGATGCCGGCCAAGGCGGCCAGCGGCACCCAGGCGATGAGGCCGCCCAGCATCAAGGCCGCGGCCAGCGCAAAGCCGCCGGCCAGCACGCCGGACCAGCGGCTGCGGCCTCCGGAACCGATGTTGATCAGGGTGGCTCCCATCGTGCCGGAGCCCGGCATGCCGCCAAATAGGGAGGCACAAAGGTTGCCGGTGCCTTGGCCGATCAGTTCGCGGTTGGAGTTGTGGCGGCTGCGGGTCAGGGTGTCGACGACGACGCAGGTCTTGAGCGTATCGATGGACAGCAGCGTGGCGAGCATGAACGCCGGCACGAAGAGCTGTTGCAGGGTGTCGAGATCGAAGGCGGCGATGTTGTGCCAGCGCGCGCTGGCGCTTGCCAGGATGGCGCCTACCCCCTCGCTTTGCATCTTGCCGATCACCAGCTTGTTGCCGTCGAGATGGAGCAGGGCCGGGTGGTACAGGGCTAGGGCGAAATAGGCGGCGGTGCCGCCGAGCAAGGCAACGATGGGGGCGGGGATGACCCGGCTGAGGCGCGGGCTGGCGAGCATGAACACGATGGTGGCGATGGCGACCGTCAGCGCCAAGGGGTTCCAGAGCGCGATATCCAGTGCGTCTTGGATATGCGCGCCGTTCGGCAGGCCGAGCAGCTTGGGCAGTTGGCTGAGCAGGATGATCATGCCGACGCCGCTCATATAGCCGGCAACCACCGGGTAGGGAATGTATTT
>JAJZTV010000216.1 GCA_021847385.1 Pseudomonadota bacterium
CCTGCACAAGAGCTATGAGGCGACCATTCATGAATTCATCGGCGCGCTGAACGAGACCCTGGTGCACAAGAAGGGCAACGTCATCATCCCGTCCTTCGCCGTCGGCCGCACCCAGGAGATTCTCTTTTTGCTGACCGAGTTCATCCGCGACGGCAAAATCCCCCCGCATACCGCGATCTTTGTCGATTCGCCCATGGCCACCCAGGCGACCGAGATCACGCTGAAGCATCGGGCCGAACTCGATGTCGAGGGGCGGAATCTACTGGCCTGGACCCGCAACAACGGCGGCGGCCCCTATATCCGCTTCACCGAGCGCGTGGAAGACTCGATGGCCCTGAACAAGATCAGCGAAGGGGCGGTGATCATTTCGGCCTCGGGCATGTGCGATGCCGGGCGCGTCAAGCATCACCTCAAGTTCAACCTGCCGCGGCCGGAGTGTTCGGTGATCATCACCGGTTTTCAGGCCCAGGGCACCCTGGGCCGCAAGCTGGTTGATGGCGTGCACAGCGTGAAGATATTCAAGGAGTGGGTGTCGGTGCGGGCTGGGCTATATACCTTGGGCGGACTGTCGGCCCATGCCGACCGCGATGCCTTGCTCGGCTGGTTGCGCCGGTTCAAGCGGCCGCCGAAGACAACCTTTGTCGTGCACGGCGAGGAGGAGACGGCGATCGGCTTCGCCGATGCCGTGCGTAAGCAAATGGATTGGCCGGTCGAGGTGCCGGTGGCCGGGGGGAGCTACGAACTGGCGGGCGGCAAGGCCCGGCTCGAGAGCGCAGAAAGGGGGCGATAGGCGTGGAGCATAAAATTCGGTTGATGGGGCGTGATCTTGTCGTGCAATTGACGGCCTCGGCGGTGCGGGCCTTGCAAGCCCGGTCTACACCGCTGCATGTGGAAATGGAGTTGTATTTCAGTTGCTTGATCCGCAAGCGTTTGTTGTTCGAGCGACCGCCGCGCGGGGAAGTGGCATGGGTGGGACAGGAATTGAGCTTGAGTTTCCGGCCGGTCATGAGCAAGGGCGGTTGTTCGGTGGCCGATACCGATCCCGAAGACATGCTGGTCGACCTGCCCACCGGCGAGCCGCAGCGCTTTGTGCCGCATTGGCTGAAGCTGGATTATCGCGGCGGCCGGTGGCAGGGCGAGTTCAGCTATTGACCCGCGATGTCAGTGGGGCGAAGCCTCACCCGGCAGTTGCAGGCTGAACCAAGGGCCTAATGCCTGGTGAATCTCCGGCAAGGTCAGGTGGCGCGGCCTGCCAGTGCCGGCGGCGTATTGGTGGTGCTGGCAGGTGAGGCTGCGTACGCCGGGTTGTCGGTCGGAGTGCAGCAGAAACACGGTTTTAAAGAACCGCAGGCTGGGCGTTTCGTCGTCGGCATAGGCGCTGCGGATGAAGAGGCCGGCACCGACATCCACCTCGGGGGCGCTGCGCAAAACCTTGGCGACGGCGAAGGTGTCGGGCACGATGCGCCGGGGTCTGGCATCGACGCGGTCGACTTCCAGAATACAGTAGGGCTCGGCCGTGCGTACGGTGTCGGGCGTCACGATGCGGCCCGATTGAAAGCGGGCCGTTGCCGAATCGGCCGCTATTTCGACCGGTCGATTTAGGACCAAGCGGATGCCGGCAGGATAAAGATAGGCGGGCGACGCCGGATCGTGCCGATCGGGACTGGCGCAAGCGGCCAGCGCGCTGAGGAAGACGACGAGGGCCGCCATGAAGCGAAGTGGCATGATGTGGCCGTTGCGGTGGGGCGATGCCTCATTCTAGGCGAGTTTGCCCGGCTTACAATCGAGAGCTGGACGCTAACAAATCGGATGTCGATGATGAACGATCAAGCTTCGCAACGGGTGCGGGTCGATAAATGGCTGTGGGGCGACCGCGCAGGGCGGAGCAGGGGCCCCGCTTGCGGGGATGCGACCCCGGAGCGGGATGCGGCGGCCCATATCGGAGGGCGTTTCGTTTGAGCGAGCAATCCTGTCTGCGTGTTCGGATCGATAAATGGTTATGGGCCGCCCGTTTCTTCAAGACCCGCAGCTTGGCCAGCCAGGCGGTGGAGGGCGGTAAGGTCAAACTCAATGGCGAACGCTGCAAACCGAGCAAGGAATTGAAACCGGGCGACCGTTTGCTGATCCATGTCGGCGACTATGCCTGGGCTGTCGTTGTCGCCGAGCTGTCCGACCGGCGCGGCCCGGCCACGGTGGCCAAGACGCTTTACCTCGAAGATCCGGCAAGCCATGCCCAGCGTCAGCAGCAAGTGGCCGAGCGCAAAATACAGGCCGACCCGGGTCAGGCGATCAAGGGCCGGCCGACCAAGCGCGACCGCCGCCTGATCCACCGCTTCACCGACAATTAGCACGTTGCCAAGCGACCGCGGTCGCGTTACCGTCGGACCATGGATAGTTATGACCTGATTGTCGTCGGTGCCGGTGTCTCCGGCTTGACCTTGGCTCGCCGCGGCGTGGCGCACGGCTGGCGTACCTTGCTGGTGGAAGGCGATCGCTGCGTCGGCGGCTGCCTGGCCAGCCACCGCTTCGATGGCACGGCCGAAGGCTATTGGGCCGAGCTGGCGGCACACACGGCCTACAACTCCTATGGCGCCTTGCTCGAATTGCTGGACGAAGCCGCCTTGCAGCGCCTGCAGGCCCGGCATAAGGCGCCGTGGCGGTTGTGGGACGGCCGGCGTTTGCAATCGGTGTTCGCGCGCTTGCATTGGCCAAGCCTGCTCGCATCGTTGCCGCGACTATTCGTTACCGACAAAGCCGGTTTCGGTCTGCGTGGCTACTACGCGCGCGTGTTCGGCCAGCCGAACTACGATGGCTTGTTGCGCCACGCCTTCAGTGCGGTATTGGCACAGCCGGCCGACGACTTTCCGGCCGAGTTGCTCTTCCGCAAGAAACCGCGGCGCAAGGATGTGCCGCGCAGCTATACCTTGCCAGGCGGGCTGGCCGGGCTGGCCGAGGCCTTGGTCACCGGCTGCGAATTGCGCACCGGCGTTCCGGTGGACCGCATCGAGCGGGTGGCGGACGGCTTTCGGCTGCACGCGGGAGCGGAGGTTTTGACCTGCCGGCGCTTGGGCCTGGCCGTGCCGGCCTGGGCGGCGGCGCGTTTGCTGACCGAGGCCTATCCCGATCTGGCGCGGCGTCTGGCGCAGATCGCGCCGGCCGAGGTGGAGAGCTTGGCCGTGGTCTTGCCCAAGGCGCAGGTTGCGCTGCCGGAACTCGCCGGGCTGATCGGCATCGACCAGGATTTCTATTCGGCGGTGTCGCGCGATATCGTGCCGGATGCGCGTTTCCGCGGTTTCACCTTTCACTTTCGACCGGGCCGGCTGACTCGGGATGAAAAGCTCATACGTATCGGCCGCGTACTCGATGTCGCTCCGGCGGCGATGGT
>JAJZTV010000015.1:0-15661 GCA_021847385.1 Pseudomonadota bacterium
ACAAGAGGTCGATCACGGTGGAGATGGTGCGCGGGTCTTCCATCATGAAGGTGATCAGGTGACGGGTGATCAGATGGAATTCCTCGTCCACCTCCATGTCGGCCCGGGCCAGTTGCGCCGCGACCGAGGTATCCAAGCGGGCGAAGGCATCCAGCGCATTGTGCAACATCTTGATGACCAGGCCGGCCATGTACTTGATCTCGCTGTAGCGCGGGCCGACCAGGCGATCGCCCTGGTAAATCTTCTTGGTCATGCGCGCGATCTTGGAGGCCTCGTCGCCGATGCGTTCCAGGTCGGTCACGGTCTTGATGATGGTCAGGATCAGGCGCAGGTCGCTGGCGGCCGGTTGGCGCAGCGCGATGATGTGGGTGCAGTCCTCGTCGGTGGCCACCTCCAGCGCGTTGACCTGGTGATCCAGGGCGATGACCTGATCGGCCAACTCCACGTCGCCCGTGGCCAGCGCCTCGACCGCGCGGTTGATCTGTTCTTCCACCAGGCCGCCCATCTCCAGCACACGGGCGCGCGCTGCCTCCAACTCGGCGTCGAATTGTTTATAGGTATGTTCCGTGAGCATAGCTTTCCTCTCTATCGGCGCGTTTCGCGTGCCGGTCATCCATTATAAGCACGCGCCGGTTTGAAATTATGACAACTCGGTGACGAAGGGCAGTTCGATCCGCCGGCCGTCGATTTCCAGCGACATCAGCCAATCGCGTCGGCCGCTGACGCAGACCGGCAGCACGATGCGCGCGCGGAATACGCCGGCGCTATCCGGTCGCAGGGTGTAGAGATTGAAGCCCATGTCCATGCCGGCCATGGTGAACTGCGCCTGCACCGCGCGTGCGCCGGGTGCCTTCACCCAGACCTGGAAGGGTTTGAGCACCCGCAACTCACCGTCGACGCCAAGCGCGATGTCGCGGCCGTCGAGCCGCACCGAGCAGCCCTGATGCAGATCGGGGCACTGCACGGCCCGCGCCGGTTCGGGCGCACGCATCTGCCAGAAGGCGAGCAGCGCGACGATCAGGCCGATGGCCAGCCAAGGTGCCGCCAGAAAGAGTTGGCGCCGGTTTAGCGCCATGCCTGGCCTTTCAGCGCGACGCCGTGAGCGCCGTGGCGACGGGCCAGATCGAGGTCGGCCTCGGTCAGACCGCCGAGCGCGAACACCGGGATCGGGCAATGCGCCACCAGTTCAGTGAAGCGCGGCCAACCGAGGGTCGGCGCGCCGGGGTGCGAGGCGGTCGGCAGCACCGGCGATAACACGGCCAGGTCGACGCCGAGTTCGACCGCGCGCGCGAGTTCCGCCGCGTCATGGCAGGAGGCGCCGACCCAGCTCAACTCGGGCCGTTGCTTCAGGCTGGCCAGTTGCGTCGAGCTGAGATGAACGCCGACATTCAATGCCCGCGCCAATTCGATATCGCCGTTGAGCAGCAACTGCGTACCGGCGGCGAGGCAGCGCTCGGCCACGGTGCGCGCCAGTTGTTCGAATTCTTTGGCCGGCAAAGCTTTCTCGCGCAGCTGCACCAGGCGCAGGCCGGCGGCGAGGCGCGCGTCCAGCCGCTTTAGGAACACCTCGACCCCGAGGTGTTCGACATCGGAGATCGCATAGACCAAGGGCAAGGACAGCCCGCGCAGGATGGGGCCGTTGGCCGGCAGGATCGGCGCGACCCCGGGCGCGACGGCCTGGGTCCAGGCCAACTGCTGGCCCTCGTGCGGGTGTGGCTCGCCCTGCCAATCGGTGACCCGGAAGAAGCGCAGGTTCACTTGGGCGTGCGGGTAATCGTAGAAGCGGCTGAGCCAGGGATAGGCCTCGGTCACCGCAATGCCCAGTTCCTCTTGCAGTTCGCGCACCAGGGCCTCGCGCGCGGTCTCGCCGGCCTCGACCTTGCCGCCGGGAAACTCCCACCAGCCGGCATAGGCCTTGCCCTCGGGCCGGCAGGCCATGAGGAAGCTGCCGTCCGGCCGCTCGATCACCGCGGCGGCGACCTCAAGCCTTTGCGTCATTGCTTCAGGCCCTGGCGGCCGGCCCAGTCGGCGGCGAACTGGCGCGCCACCCGGCCGCTACGGCCGCCGCGGAAGATGGCCCATTGCAGGGCCTCGGTGCGCATAGCATCGTCGACCTTGCCGCCGAGGGCGACGACCCAGCTCTCGACGATATCGAGATAGGCGTCCTGATCGAAGGGGAAGAAGGACAGCCAGAGGCCGAAGCGATCGGCCAGCGACAGCTTCTCCTCGGTGCTCTCGCCCGGATGCACCTCGCCGCCGCGGCGGGTGGCTTCCTCGTTCTCAGCGAAGAACTCCGGCATCAGATGGCGCCGGTTCGAGGTGGCATAGATCAACATATTGTCCGGCGCACCGGCGATGCTGCCGTCGAGCACGGCCTTCAGCGCCTTATAGGCCGGGTCGTCGGCCTCGAACGACAGGTCGTCGCAGAATACGATGAAGCGGTAGGGCTGGCCGGCGATGGCCGCGGCGATCTCCGGCAGGTGCACCAGATCGCCGCGCTCGACCTCGATCAAGCGCAGGCCCTGCTTGGCGTGGCGACCGAGCACAGCCCGCACCAGCGAGGACTTGCCGCAACCGCGGCTGCCGGAGAGCAGCGCGTTGTTGGCCGGCAGGCCCTGGACGAACTGCTTGGTGTTGCGGTCGAGTGCCATCTTCTGCTCGTCGATGCCGCGCAGGCTCTTCCAGGCCACGATCTGCGGCTCGGCCACCGGCAACAGCGCGCCGTGCTGGAAGTGGCGTTGCCAGCGCGCGGCCGGCACCCGCTGCCAGTCGATGCTGGGTGGCACCGGCGGCAGCCAGGCATCGAGCCGGGCAAGCAAGTCGCCCGCGCGTTGCAAGAAGCTGTCGAGTCGGTCGCTCACGTGCGGTATTCCGCGTTGATCTTCACGTAGTCGTAGGAGAAGTCGCAGGTCCACACCGTGGCATTGGCGCTGCCGCGGTTCAGCTCGATCCGGACCAGGATATCCGACTCGGCCATCACCCGGCGGCCGTCTTCATCTTTGTAACTCGCGGCGCGGCCGCCGTGCTCGGCGACCAGCACATCGCCCAGGAACAACTTGATCCTGCCGACATCGAGGTCGTCGATGCCGGCATAGCCGATGGCGGCGAGGATGCGGCCGAGGTTGGGGTCGGAGGCGAAGAAGGCGGTCTTGACCAGCGGCGACTTGGCCACGGCATAGGCGATCTGCTTGCACTCGGCCTCGTCGCGGCCGCCTTCCACTTGGATGGTCATGAACTTGGTCGCGCCTTCGCCGTCGCGCACGATGGCCTGGGCCAGCTCGACCATGAGCTCGGTCACCGCATTGCGCAGCGGCACGAAGCGCGCATCGCCGTCGTCCATCAGCACCGGGGCCTCGGTCGCGCCGGTGGCGATCAGGATGCAGGAATCGTTGGTCGAGGTATCGCCGTCGACGGTGATGCAATTGAACGATTTGTTCACCGCGACGCGCAGGATCGCCTCCAGCGCCTCGCACGACACCGGCGCGTCGGTGGCGACATAGGACAGCATGGTCGCCATGTTCGGATGGATCATGCCCGAGCCCTTGGCGATGCCGGTGACCACGAATTCCTGCTCACCCAGTTTCACCTTGCGCGAGGCCGCCTTGGCCACGATGTCGGTGGTCATGATCGCCTCGGCGGCGTTGGCCCAGTTGGCGGATTTGAGATCGGCGATGGCGGCCGGCAGCGCGGCGATGATCTTGTCGTGCGGCAGCGGCTCCAGGATGACGCCGGTAGAAAAGGGCAGCACCTGTTCCGGTTTCAATGCGAGCTGCTGCGCCAGCGCGGCGCAGGTCTCGCGCGCCCGGCGCAGGCCGTCCTCGCCGGTGCCGGCGTTGGCGTTGCCGGTGTTGACCACCAGGGCGCGGATACCCCCGGTTTTGTCGTCTTGGCCGCCATGCAGGTGCTCCTTGCACACGACGACCGGTGCGGCGCAGAAACGGTTCTGGGTGAACACGCCGACCACCTCGGATTCGTGCGCGATGCGCATGACCAGCACGTCCTTGCGCCCCGGCTTCTTGATGCCGGCGGAGGCGATGCCGAGCTCGACGCCGGGTACGGGCAACAGACGGGCGGGATCGGGGGCGGTGAGTTTGACCGGCATGGTGCGTGCGCTTTCGGAAAAGAAAGCGTTATTTTACGCCGCCGGCTATGACACGACGAAGATTTGGCCGTCGGTAAAGATCAGGGCGGCGCGCACCGGCCGTTCCGGGTAGAGCGCCGTCACCGCCTGCCGGTAATCGGCGATCTGGGCCAAATGCGGCGCCGCCCGGCGGGCAAGATCGGGCTCGTCCAATCCGCCGGTCTTGTAGTCCAGCACCCAGACCGCGTCGTCGAACTCGACCAGGCGGTCGATCCGGCGCGGTGCGCCGTCGGCCGCCAGGTACTCCAGCTCGTTGCGGGCGCGCCGGAATCGGCCGGCATCGAAGAAGCGCGCCAGGCTCGGTTGCGCGATCAATCGCTCGGCCGCGCTGCGGGCCTGCTCGTGCAGCGCCGGCGCGGTCGTTTGATCGTGCGGCGCCACGGCCTGGCCGCCGGTCAGCGCTTCGAGATAGCGATGCACCAGAATGCCGAAGGTCGCCTCGGCCCCCGCCATGCCGCGCAACTGGCCGACCGGCTTGGCCGCAGGCAACCGCACCGGTTCGATGCCTGGGGCGCTTGCCATGGCCGCCGTTTCCTGCCAAAGCATCCGAGGCAGACCGGATGATTCGACCGCATCGAGCGCGGCCTGCAATTGCGGCAGCCAACCCTTGTGGCTCGGGCCACCGCTTCGCGACTTGACGCCACCTGCGCCGGCATCGGCCTGCGCCGAAACGTCTGCGCTCCGCGCCTTGTTTTCCATCTCCAGGCCCGTGACGAACAAGGCCTGCTCGGCCCGGGTCATCGCCACATAAAGCAAGTTGAGCCGCTCGCGCTCGGCCATCTGCCGCTCCTGCTCGAACAGCGCATCGCGGCTGCGGCCGCGCCAAGCCTTGGCCCCATACAGCGAGAAGTGGCGCGGCTTGTTTTCGGCCGCCGGCCAATCGATCAAGGCGCCATAGTGGTCGTGCTCGCCCCCTTCTTCGTCGGCCTTGATCAGGAACACCACCGGCGCCTCCAATCCCTTGGCGGAATGGATGGTGAGCATGCGAACACTGTCGCCGTGATCGGTCACCGCCTCGTCCGGTGCGTCGCCGCCCGCCTTGTCGCGCAGCGCTTTCAATTCATCCAGCAGACGCGGCAGGCTGGGATAGCGGCCGCCGCCGACTTCCAAGGTCAAACCGAGAAAGGCCTGCAGGTTGGCCAACACGCCTGCCCGCAGGCGCTCGGGCACGACGGCGGCATAGCGCGCCTCCAGCTCGGCCTCGTGGAAGATCCGGTCGAGCAGGTCATGCGCCGGCAGCCGGCCGGCATCGGCGAGCCACGCGCCCAACAAGCGTTGCCCGCGTTGGATGTGCGCCGGCGCATCCTGCTCGCCCCCCCATGCCTGCACCCGTTCATACCAGGCACCCTGGCCTTGTCGCGCCAGCGTCATCAGATCGTCGTCGCTCCAGGCGAGGATCGGGCTCTTCAAGACCTGGGCCAAAGCGAGGTCGTTGAACGGCATGGTCAAGAAGGTCAGCAGTGCGATGAGATCGGCTGCCTCCAGCGTGTTGAGCAACTCACCGCGCCGGTTGCCGACGAACGGGATGCCCGCTTGCTTGAACGCCGCCTCGAACACGTCGAGGCCGGAACGGGTGGCGGACAGCACCAGGATATCGCCATAGCGCGCAGGCCGCGCTACCTCGCCCACTTGCAAACGCCCGACCAGGGCCTGAATGCGCTCGGCCACGGTCTGGGCTTCGCCGGCGCGCTTCTCGATTTCTTCCGGCGCCGGTGTGGTCAGCGGATTGCGAAAATCCGAGTCCGGCCTGGCCTCCGGCTTTTCCGCCACGGCCACCGCAATCACCTCGCACCAGCCAGGCAGCTGCGTTTTATGCGCCAAGTGCGCGGCAAAACCGGGGTAGCCGGCACGGCTGTCGAAATAGGCATTGACCCATGCCACCACGGCCGGCGCGCAACGGCGGGTTTCGTTCTGCGGGAAATAATGCGCATCGAAGTGGCGTTCGAGAAAGGCGCGCGCCTCCAGCAACACCCGCGGTTCCGCCCGGCGAAACCGGTAGATCGACTGCTTGGGATCGCCGACCACGAACACCGTCGGCCGCTCTGCATCGTTGCCGTAGGCGGCCAGCCACTCGCGCAGGATCCGCCATTGCAGCGGGTTGGCGTCCTGGAATTCGTCGAGCAGCAGGTGTTTGTAGCGCGCATCCAGCTTCATCTGGATCGCGGTCGAGGCCTCGCCGTCGCCGAGCAGGCGACAAGCCTCCCATTCGGCATCGGTGAAATCGAGGCCGTCGCGTTCGGCCTTCAGCCGCTGATAGAAATCGAGAAAGGCGAGTCCGGCCGTAAGGCCCCAGCGATTCAACTTCAGTGCGGCCTGTTCGTCGAGCAGGGCCTGGGTGTCGAGCAGGCGGCCACACAATCGGCCATGCAGCTCCAGAAAACGCGTGGCGCCGGCCGGGGTCAAGCGCTTGTCCATTTCCTTGGAGGGTTTCCAGGCACGCGGCTCGCCTTTTTGGGTGAGCAGGGCAGTCTTCAGCAGATCGAAACACGCCCTCACCCCCGGCCCCTCTGGGCGAGGAGGCGGGGTGAGGGAAGGGCCGGCCCGCAAACAACCCATGACCCCCTGTAACTTCGTCGCCCGCTCCGCCGCCTCGGCCACGCCCTCACCGTTCTTCGCCAGCAATTGCAAATACTCGCGCAACTGGGCCGCGAAGATCTCGTCGGCAACAAGCGGTGTCAGCACATCGTCTTCCTCGCCGATCCCCGCCTGCTCGCTCAAGGCTGTCACCGCCTCGGCCAGCGGCTCGGCCCGGCCCTCGGCCCAGGCCCACCACTCGGCCCGCTTGTGCACAAAGCCCTCCAACAACTGGCGCACGCTGGCCAGCGGCAGTTCGGCGATCAGCGCCCGAAAGGCCTGCTCTTCCGCTGAACCCGCAATCTTGCGCAGCGCCTCGGCAAAGCCCAGCCAGGCCTCGTCCAGCAACAACGTGGTGCTCTCGATCAGATTGCCCGGCGGCCGCTGCGCCAGCGGGGCATGGGCCAAGAGCTTGAGGAACCAACCGTGGAAGGTGGTGATCTCCGGCCCCGGCCGGGCGTTGACCACGGCCGCGAACAAGCCGCGCGCCTGGGGAAGCCGCTTGGCCGCCTCGGCCGCAGTGAATCCACGCTGGGCCAAAAACTCGATGACCTCGGCCTCGCTGCCGAGCGCCAGCAGCTCCAGCCACTCCAACAAACGCGCCCGCATCTCGCCCGCCGCCTTGCGGGTGAAGGTGATCGCCAACAGTTCGGACGGCTCGGCCCCGGCCAGCAGCAGCCGGATCATTCGCGAGACCAAGAGCCAGGTCTTGCCGCTACCGGCGCAGGCCTCGACCACGGCATTGGCACGGGGGTCGAGGGCGGCGAGCAGGGGGTTGGGGGCGAGACGCATGCCGGGATTGTAACGAGGCCAGACTGACGCGCCAGGGCAACACACGTGCCGCAAAATGTCAGCCCCGGGCTGCCGCATCATGCAAAACACTTTGCAGTCCATTGTTTTATTTGCTAAAAACAATCCTGGCACAGTTCTCGCAGCAAGGACCAGGCCGCTCAGCGGAGTTTATTTTTCTCAAGGAGACACACCATGCACGCCATGCGCAAAGTACAAGCCGGCTTCACCCTGATCGAACTGCTGATCGTGGTGGCCATCGTCGGCATCCTCGCCGCCGTCGCGATCCCCGCCTACCAGGACTACACCAAGAAAGCCAAGTTGACCGAGCCTTTGGCCAAACTGGACGAACTGAAGTTGCAGGCGATGGAATTCTTCACGACCAATGGCGGTTTCACTACTTTCTCCATCGCCGACCCAACTTACTCGTCGCAATACGTGGCCAGCGTAAACGTCGGCGCCACGATGAACGCTACCACCGCCTCGGTTAAAGCGGTCATCGGAGGGATAGATGCCTCGGCCAACGGGGCGCAACTCTGTTTGGTCACCAGCGACAGCGGCAAGACCTGGGTCGGCATGGGCAAAGAAGGCACCGGCACCAAGATCAAGTCGTTGATGCCGAAGAGTTTTAGTACTACCGACTGCCCGTAACATTGCGTGCATGGAAAAAGCCGCCCTCCGGGGCGGTTTTTTTTGACTCGACGATGGCGTTTATTTCTCTATCCCGCCTCGGTCTATTCGGCTTGCTCGCGCTGTTCTGCGTGCCCGCGCTAGTTTCTGCGCATACGTGGCCTATCCCATCTTTCTATGTGGAATGGACAGCGGGGGCATGTGGCCTATTTGCCATTGCCGGTTTGCTCGCCGGACGTTCACCGGCATTGGAAGTCCCTCGCGTGGTTTGGTTCCCGCTTGGACTGGCCGCGCTGCTGTTACTCCAAGCCGCATTCGGACGGACAATTTATCCGAGCCAGGCCGTACTCGCCGTGCTCTACCTGCTATGGGCGATAGCCTTGATGTTGGCGGCACGCACCCTGAGCCAAGTCTGGGGTACACAACGTCTGACAATATGGCTGGCCTGGGCGCTTCTGGTTAGCGGCATACTCAGCGCCTCGATCGCACTCTGGCAGCTTGGGCGCTTCGATATCGAGCTGCCGCTTGTCCTGAAACCGCCACCGCATCTGATTTACGGTAACACTGCTCAGCCCAACCATTTTGCCGACTATCAGGCCCTGGCCTGGGCTGCGTTGCTGTATTTGTTTGCGCAAGGCCGCCTGCACTGGCCCTTGGTGACGCCCATCGCACTATTGCTGCTGACCAGCCTGGGGTTATCCGGCTCACGTAGCGCTTGGCTATATCTGCTAGCCTTCGTTGTTTTGTCGGTTTGGTATTTCATGCGGCGCCGGACGCGCAACGCACGACTGTTATTGGTCGTTTCTGTCGCGACCTTGCCATTCTTCTTTTGCCTGCAATTCGTCCTTGATGCCTGGGGTGTGCTGACGGCGAACAGCCGGCTGACTGACCTAGCCAGCAACTTGCCGATCCGCCTGTCGCTATGGAAAGACGCCTGGACGATGTACACCGAGGCCCTTTGGTTCGGCATCGGCTATCAGCAATATGCCTGGCATCACTTCACGCTGACACTGAACGGTCACTCGCCATTTGCGGCCATGGCCGGCTTCGAGAATATTTTCGCGGAGCACTCACATAATATCGTGCTGCAGTTGCTGGCCGAGTTCGGCAGTGCCGCCATCCCCCTGCTGGCATGGGCTGCCTATTGTTTCTTCGTAGCGCTACGCAATATCGCCTCACCCGCCCAATGGTGGCTGGTCGCACTCCTAGCCGTATTGGGCATACATAGCCTGCTGGAATATCCGCTGTGGTTTGCCAATTTCCTCGGCGTCGCCGCCGTGGCATATGCATTGGCCGATCCTCGACCCTATGCGTTCGTGATACCTACCGCCAGTCTGCGCCGCCTTGGTGCGCTGTTCGTGATCGGAGGGGCCATGATTCTGACTCTGCTGCTGCACGGCTATGCCGCGATTGAGCGCATGATTTTTGCGTGGAATAGCGAGCGGTCGCCGCAAACCGTCGCGGTGATTCAAGACAACCTGCGTATCGCGCAAATAGCGGCCCTGCTGGAACCCCAGGTCGATGCCTTCATGGCTGGCCTGCCCGTTGATTTGGGTCAGCATGAGGCCTTGCAAGAGCGGGTAGCGCTCAGTGCGAAGGTAATGCGGCGGATGACCAATGCTGGTACGGTCTACCGCCACGTCGCCTGGCTCTGGATGGCCGACCAGAAGACCGAGGCCCTTGCGCTATTGGACAAGGCGGTACGCGCCTACCCGGCCTCGCGCGAGCGTAACGTCGAGGAATTGCAGCGCTTGGCTAAGCTCTATCCCGAGATCGAGCCTTTGCTGCAGGCGGCCCGGTCCGCCCAGGCCTCCGCGGCACCGCTGCCCGCCAACGCAGCCACACCCGCAGGCGCCGGAATGTTTCGGCCTCCAGGCTATCGGACAACACCGTAAGGGTGTGTCGATGCGCGGCGCCTCGCAGGCGCAGCACGCAGCACCCGGGCCATACCACGCTGCCCGGCAAGAGTTCGACGGCCTGCCAGTCCTGGTCTTGTCCTATCTCCAGGCGGCCGTCGGCTTGGCAACGCAGCGCAACGGCCGCTTGGGTTTGTTGCAGCCGCCAGAGGGAAATCACGACAAGCACGGCACCCAGCGCCCTGGCCGGCCAGGGCAAATCGGCCAACGCCAACCCTAGCAGGGCCAGCACATGCAAGGCCCATTGGCTATGCCGCAGGCTACGCGAAGGCTTCAGCTCGCATTGCAACAACGTGGTCAAGCCACCCCCTCCCCTTTATGATCTGTCTACGCGCCGCGCTGGCGGCTTCACTGACTCGCCGATATGTTCCGATATTTTTTCATTGCCTGCCTGCTTATTCCCCGTGTTGCCTTCAGCGCGGGCCTGCCCGCCGGGGTCGAGGCCGCACTGAAGGAGGCCGCCATCCCGGATAGTCATGTCGGCGTGCTGGTGCAGACCGTGGGCGATGCGGCGCCGCAACTGGCCTTGGGCGAGGAGCGCTCGTTCAACCCGGCCTCGGTCATGAAGGTGCTCACGACCCTGGCCGCCTTGGATAGCCTCAACCCGAGCTTTACCTGGAAGACCCGCGTGCTCATCGACGGCGAGATCAAGAGCGGCGTGTTGAAAGGCGCCCTGATCCTGCAAGGCGGCGGCGACCCGGCCTTGTCGCTGGAGCGTTTTTGGTTGCTGCTACGCGAACTACGCGCACGCGGCGTGCGCGAGATTCGGGGCGACATTCTGATCGATCAAAGTTTTTACCAGATCGAGGCGACCGACCCCGGCCACTTCGATCAAGCGCCGCTGAAACCTTACAACGCCTCGCCCACGGCGCTGATCGTCAGCCAGAACGCGATCGCGCTGCGGCTCAGCCCAGACGGGCGCAAGGTACATGCACAATTGGAACCGCCCGTCGCCGGCATCACGATAAAAGATGAGCTCTTGCTCAACGGCGGCGCTTGCAACGGTTGGCACGACGGCGTCGTCCCGACATTGGAAAAATCGACGCTGATCCTGCAAGGCCATTACCCCGCCGCCTGTGCCGACCAAGTGCTGTGGCTCAACCTGCTCGCGCCGAGCGATACCGTCGGCGCCGTGTTCTCCGCGCTGTGGCAGGAATTGGGCGGCCGCCATCGCGGCACGGTGCGCATCGCCGCGGCGCCGGCCTCGGCCCGCACGCTGTTCGAATTCGACTCCTTGCCGCTCGCGCTGATCGCGCGCGACGTGAATACCTACAGCAATAACGTCATGGCCAAGATGCTGTTCCTCAACCTCGGCGCTGCGCGCTATGGTGCCCCGGCCACTTGGGACAAGGGCGAGCGCGCCATCCGCGCCTGGCTGGCGGAGAAACGCCTCGATCTGCCGGAGCTGGTGCTCGAAAACGGTTGCGGCCTATCGCGCATCGAGCGCATCTCGGCCGCCTCGCTGGCCAAACTCTTGGCCTGGGCACCGCAGAGCCCGGCCTTCTATGCCTTCGCCGCCTCGCTCCCGGTACTGGGCCTGAGCGGCACCCTGAAGACCCGGTTGAACGGCAGCCCCCAGGCCGGCCGCGCCTGGCTCAAGACCGGTAGCCTCAACGGCGTGCGCAATATGGCCGGTTACGTGCTGGATCGACAAGGCCGGCGCAAGATCCTGGTGTTTTTGCTCAACCACGCCAACGCATCGGCCGCCGGCAAGGCCCAGGAAGCCTTGATAGACTGGGCCATCGACCCGACGATCAGCGGAAAAACCCCGTAGCTCGAGGTACTTTAGCGATCACTTATGCACATGACGCAAGGTCTTTTTGCCGCGCCTGTCAAGCGATTAGGCCGTCTATTCAAACATTCTGTAATGCACTGATAAATAATGGAAAAATATTTGCCTTTTTTATGGGCTGACAATCGCAAAGGCCGTCTCCATAAGGCTTCGTTACGTTTTCGCGACAGCTTTTCCACAAACTTATCCACAGGTTTCGTGGACAAGCCGAAAAGCGGCTTGTGCCGGACAGGTTTCGCCCGATCTTTGAATAAATCACTTTAACTTGGCCCCCTAAACTCGCCCATGCCCATCGTCCGCGTCGCCCTCGATGTCCCGCTGCCCCGCCTATTCGATTACCAGGCCGTGGGGGCGGACACGGGCGATATCGGCCGCCTGGTGACCGTGCCGTTCGGGCCACGGCGCCAGATCGGCCTCATCGTCGCGCTGCCCGCACAGAGCGAGGTCGCACCGGCGCAGCTTAAAACGGTCATCGCCATCGACCGCGGCCTGCCGCCGCTGCCGGAGGCCTGGCTCAAGCTGGCCCGCTTTGCCGCCGACTATTACCAATTCCCGCTCGGCGCCACCTTGCTGTCGCTGCTGCCGCCGGCCCTCAAGCGCACACGGAGCCGGCGGCCGAACCCACCTGCCGCCTACGCCCTGACCTCGACCGGCACAACCCATATCCAGAACCTGAATCCGCGCGCCAAGGCACAACGCCAGCTCGCAGCGCGGCTGGCGGCCGGCCCGCTGCCGGCCGGCGAGGCCGCGCCCTGGCGGGCCTTTCTGCGCGAGTGGCTGAAACAAGGCTGGGTCCGGCCGACCGAGCCGGCACCCGAGCCGGCCCAGCCCGTGCGGCGCCCGCCGGCGACACCGGCGCAGGCCGCCGCGGTCGAGGCCATCGGCCAAGCCCCGGCCGGCTTCAACGCCTGGCTACTGCACGGCATCACCGGCAGCGGCAAGACCGAGGTCTATCTGCGCCTGATCGAGGCCCAACTCGCCGCCGGCCGCCAGGCCCTGGTGCTGGTGCCGGAGATCCACCTGACGCCGCAGACCGAGGCGGCGTTCCGCGCCCGCCTGCCCAGCGCCCGGCTGGTCAGCCTGCACAGCGGCCTGTCCGACGGCGAACGTCTGCACGGCTGGCGCGCCTGCCTGGATGGCCAGGTCGACCTGGTACTCGGCACCCGGCTCGCGGTGTTCACGCCGCTCGACCGCCTGGGCCTGATCGTGGTCGACGAGGAACACGACGGCTCCTACAAGCAGGAAGAAGGCCTGCGTTATTCGGCGCGCGATGTCGCCGTCTGGCGCGCCCGCACCTTGGGCATCCCCATTGTGCTCGGCTCGGCCACGCCCTCGCTGGAGACCTGGCTCAATGCCACGCGCGGCCGCTACCGCAAGCTGGAACTGCCCGAGCGCGCCCACGCCCAGGCCGCGCTGCCGACGGTGCGGCTGATCGACACCCGGGCCGACCGGCCGCGCCAAGGCCTGTCGGCCGGCCTCGCCCGCGCACTGGAAGACCGCCTGGCGCGGGGTGAACAAAGCCTGTTGTTCATCAACCGGCGCGGCTTCGCACCGACCCTGTTCTGCAACAGCTGCGGCTATGTCGTGCCCTGCCCGCGCTGTTCGGCCCACCAGGTCCTGCACCGGCGCAAAGGCGGTTTTGAATTACGCTGCCATCACTGCGGTCTGATGGCGCGCCCGCCCGAGGTCTGCCCCGATTGCGGCAGCCCGGACCTGCGCCCGGCCGGCCAGGGCACCCAACGGCTGGAAGAGCATCTGGCCGAGCGCTTCCCGGCGGCGCGCATCCTGCGCATCGACCGCGACACCGCGGCGAAGCGCGGCGCCTTCGCCGCGATGCGCGCGGCGGTCAATGCCCGCGAGGTGGACATCCTGGTCGGCACCCAGATCGTGACCAAGGGCCACGACTTCCCGCACCTGACGCTGGTCGGCGTACTCGGCGCCGACCAGGCCTTGTTGTCGCCCGACTTCCGCGCGACCGAGCGGCTGTTCGCCCAGCTCATGCAGGTGGCCGGCCGCGCCGGCCGCGCCGCGCACGCGGGCGAGGTGCTGGTGCAGACGGGCTATCCGACCCACCCGCTCTACCGTGCCCTGCAGGCGCACGATTTCGCGGCTTTCGCGGCGCAGACCCTGAAGGAGCGGCGCGAAGCCGAGTTCCCGCCCTACACGCATCAGGCCTTGCTGCGGGCCGAGGCCGGCCAAATCGACGATGCGCTGGCCTGGCTCGACCGCGCCCGGCAGGCGGGCCTCGCCCTGGCGCGGCAACACGGCGCGACCTTGTACGACCCGACGCCCGCCCTGCTCGCCCGCATCGCGCGCCGCGAGCGGGCGCAACTGCTGGTGCAGGCCGGTTCACGCAAGCATTTGCAAGCGTTCTTGGGCGCTTGGCTCGAGGCCGTGCGGGCCCAGCAAACACGCACGGTGAAATGGAGCCTCGATGTCGACCCGCTGGATTTCTAAGCGCCTGCAAAACAGGCGGACAAGCCGGTTGCGGATATAATTCGAAGAATTTTCCAAGCCTGCCCTTATGACCGCCCGCTACATCGACCCCAAAGCCCACTTGGCCGAATTGTTCGGTCAGGCCCTCGCGCGAATCGCGCCCGACGCAAACTTCAATATCGAACTCGACCGGCCCAAGCAGGCCGCGCACGGCGACTGGGCGTGCAATCTCGCGATGCAGTTGGCCAAGGGCCTCAAGCGCAATCCGCGCGAGGTGGCGAACGATCTGGTCGCCGCGCTGCCCGCCTCCGATCTGGTCGACAAGATCGAGATCGCCGGCCCCGGCTTCATCAACGTCTTCGTCAAACCGGTGGCCAAGCAGCGCCTGGCCGCGCACATCCTGGCGCAGGGGGCCGAGTATGGCCGTACCGGCCTGGGCAAGCACGAGAAGGTGCAGGTCGAGTTCGTCTCGGCCAATCCGACCGGCCCGCTCCACGTCGGCCACGGCCGCGGCGCGGCCTTCGGCGCCAGCCTGGCCAACGTCCTGGCCTTCGCCGGCTACGACGTGCAGCGCGAGTACTACGTCAACGACGCCGGCCGGCAGATGGACATCCTGGCCCTGTCGACCTGGCTGCGCTATCTGGAACTGTGCAGCGAGTTCGTGCCCTTCCCCGGCAACGCCTACCAGGGCGATTATGTGAAGGTCATGGCCGAGGGCATCTACGCCTTGCATGGCGACCGCTACAAGCGCGCCGCCGCCTATGTCTTGGATGGCGCGCCCAATCGCGAGGAATCGCCCGAGGAACACCTGGATCACCTGATCGCCGGCGCCAAGAAACTGCTGGGCGACGACTACGCCTACATCCACAACTACGCGCTGACCGAGCAACTGGGCGACGGCCGCAACGACCTGACCGAGTTCGGCGTGGTGTTCGACCAGTGGTTCTCCGAAAAGTCGCTGCATGAATCCGGCCTGATCGACCGCGCCGTCGAGCGGCTACAGAAGAACGGCCACGTCTACGAACAGGACGGCGCCCTGTGGTTCCGCTCGACCGAGTTCGGCGACGAGAAGGACCGCGTGGTCCGGCGCGACAACGGCTCCTGGACCTACTTCGCCGCCGACATCGCCTATCACCTGAACAAGTTCGAACGCGGCTTCGACCACGTGATCGACGTCTGGGGCGCCGACCACCACGGCTACATCCCGCGGGTCAAAGGCGCGCTCCAGGCCGGCGGCGCCGACCCGGACAAACTCACGGTCGCGCTGGTCCAGTTCGCCGTGCTCTACCGCAACGGCCAGAAGGCCTCGATGTCCACCCGCTCCGGCGAGTACGTCACCCTGCGCGAGCTGCGGGCCGAGGTCGCTCCAGCAGGTTCGGTGCA
>JAJZTV010000015.1:15671-18095 GCA_021847385.1 Pseudomonadota bacterium
CTGTTATGAACATAAATTACCTCGACCTGGCCAAGTCGCAGAGCAGCGACAACCCGGTCTATTACATCCAGTACGCCCATGCCCGCATCGCCAGCGTCTTGAATGGCTGGGGCGGCAACGTGGCCGACCTGGTCGACGCCGACCCGGCGCGGCTGGACCATGCCAGCGAGCTTGCGCTGCTCGGTCGCCTGGCCGAGTTCCCGCAGCTCTGCGATGCCGCGGCGCGCGAGCTGTCGCCGCACCTGATCGCCTATTACCTAAAAGATCTAGCGGCCGAGCTGCACGGCTACTATGTGAACTGCCAGTTCCTGGTCGAGGACGAGGCGCTGAAGCAGGCCCGCCTGCTGCTGATCGCCGCCACCCGCCAGGTGCTGGTCAGCGGCCTCGCGCTCTTGGGCGTCTCCGCCCCGGACAAGATGTAATGAGCCGCTATCGCTCGCGCAGCAACGCACCCGCGCCCAGCAGCCCTCGCGAAAAGAAAAGCGGCGCGCGCGGCAAGCGCGGCGGCCTCTTCGTCGGGCTGATGATGGGCGTGGTGCTCGGCCTGGTCGCAGCGGCCGGCGTCGCGGTTTATCTCTATTTGATCCCGGCCCTGCGCCAAGACAAGGCCGTCAGCGCAAAACCGGCCGCCGCGACAACCCCGCCGGCGGCTGCGGCAAAACCCGAGCCGGCCGTACCGCCCACGCTCGAATCCAGTAACCAGCCACCGGCGCCGGATTACACTTTCTATCGCATTCTGCAGGGCAACGCCAAAGACAAGGCCCCGGCGCCGGAACTGCCGCGCGAGCAATACTGGCTACAGGTCGCCGCCCTCAAGAGCCCGGCCGATGCCGATCGGCTCAAGGCCAGGCTGGCCCTGCTCGGCATGGATGTCGCGGTGCAAAAGATCGACAACGCCGGCGCCGCCCTGTATCGCGTGCGCGTCGGGCCGTTCAAGACCGAGAACACCGCGATGGGCGCCATGGATACACTGGCCGCGAACCAATTCGAGCCGCGCATGATCAAAGAAGCGGCCAACCAACGATAAAGGAGACGTTCATGATTCGCATCCGCCACCTTGCCGGCATCCTATTGGCGTTTAGCCTAAGCAGTTTCTACCTCCCGACCCTGGCTGCCGAGGCTGGGGTGGACTACCTTGAACTCGCGACGCCGCGGCCGACCGAAACCAAAGGCAAGATCGAGGTCATCGAATTTTTCTGGTATCGCTGCCCGCATTGCTATCGCTTGGAGCCGGAGCTGAATGCCTGGGCCAAGAAGCTGCCCAAGGATGTGGCCCTGCGGCGCGTGCCGGCCATCCTCAACGACGGCTGGGAGCCCTTGGCCCGCGCCTATTACGCCTTGGATACGCTGGGCTTGGCCGATAAGCTGCACGGCAAGGTCTTCCACGCCATCCACAGCGAAAACATCGATCTCAACAAGCCCGAGCTGTTCTTCGACTGGGCGGCCAAGCAGGGGGCCGACAAGGCAAAGCTGATGCAGGCCTACAACTCCTTCAGCGTCAACACCCAGGTCATGCATTCGCGCCAGGTCGCCCAGGAATACAAGCTGACCGGCGTGCCCGCCTTTGCGGTGAACGGCAAATACGTCACCTCCGCCTATCTGACCGGCAGCAACCCGGCCTTGTTCGAGACCTTGGATGCCCTCATCCAGGGCGAGCGCAAGCATTCCGGGCGTAAATAAATTGGCCATGGCATAGCAAGCACGTTCGCGATGCTTGCTATATGATTTGCCATAGGCCCGACATTTGAAGCGAATGCCATGAACCCGATCCACGTCCTCATCATCGACGACCACCCACTACTACGACTCGGCGTGCGGCAAGCGCTTGAGTCGCAAGACGGCTTCAAGGTCGCCGGTGAATGTGCCGACATCCGCTGCGTGCAAACCTGGCTGGACAGCAGCCAACACGCCGATGTCGCGCTGCTGGATCGTTCCTTGCCCGACGGTGATGGCCTGAGCCTGGTCGCCCCGCTCAAGCAGGCCGGCATGAAGGTCATCGTCCTCACCGTCGAGGACGACGACGAGGAGATCCGGGCCGCGATCGACACCGGCGTCGACGGTTATCTGCTCAAGTCCTCCGACATGGACCAGATCCTGCACGCCATCGGCATCGTGCTGCAGGACGCCGGCGCCTTCCCGCCGCAAGTGCTGCAAAAGATCTCGCGCGGCGACAGCCCCGACCCGCTGGCCAAGCTGTCGCAACGCGAGATGGAGATCGCCGAATACGTCGCCCAAGGCCATAGCAACAAGGTCATCGGCGCCAAGCTGAACCTGTCCGACAACACCGTGCGCAACCACCTGGCCAATATCATGCAAAAGCTCGGTTTCCACAATCGGGTACAGGTTGCGACGCTGGTACTGCAGCATCTGAAGCGCCACAAACGCGCGTAACAGAAAGAAGCGCGCGAAGGGCTTTACAAACCC
>JAJZTV010000217.1 GCA_021847385.1 Pseudomonadota bacterium
ACGGCTGGCCCTGCTCGACGTGATGGACGGCTCGCGCCCCTACCCGGACACCTACGACAGTTATATCGACCTCAGTCTGCGGCTGAACACCAAGCTGCGCAAATTGCAGTTGGATATCATCGGCGAGTTGCTGTCCACCGACAGCCTGACCGGCTGCGCGACCCGCCGCGGCATGCTGGCCAAGCTGCGCGAGGAGCAAGAACGCGCCGTCCGTATCCAGCGTCCCTGCTGTATCGCATTGATGGACTTCGACCGCTTCAAGCGGATCAACGACGAACTCGGTCACCCGGCGGGCGACGCCGTGCTCCGCCAAGGGATGAAGTTCACCCTAGGCCTGCTGCGCAAATACGATTCGATCTACCGCTATGGCGGCGAGGAGTTCCTGATCTGCCTGCCCGGCACGCCGCTCAAGGATTCCTACCAGGTCATCGAGCGCATTCGGCACGGACTGGCCGAATTGCCGGTCGAACTGCCATCGGGCGAGACCCTGCGGATATCCGTTTCCTTCGGCCTGGCCGAGATGCATAATCGGCGGCCGGTCGAAGAGGCCATTGCCAATGCCGACATGGCGCTGATTCGCGCCAAGGAAAACGGCCGCAACCGCATCGAACTCTGGCAATCCACATAGGCCCTACGGCGTGAGACACCGCCGCCGATGCGGTAAAGTACGCGCCTCAACCCGTTTTCTTGCTGCTCCATGGATCTCTACCCCCTGCTCCGCCCCGTGCTATTCGGCCTCGATGCCGAGACTGCCCATCACTTCACGCTGAAAACCCTGCGCAGTTTGCAAACAACCGGCCTGCTGGGCTTGGCCGCACAAGCCGTGCCCGACAATCCGCGCACGGTCATGGGGCTGGATTTTCCCAACCCGGTCGGCTTGGCCGCTGGTCTGGACAAGAATGGCGAATGCATCGACGCCTGGGCCACGCTTGGTTTCGGTTTCATCGAGATCGGCACGGTCACGCCGCGCCCGCAGCCAGGCAATGCCAAGCCACGGCTGTTTCGCCTGCCGCAAGCCGCCGCCATTATCAATCGGATGGGGTTCAACAACGACGGTATCGATGCCCTGCTGGCCAACGTGGCCCGTGCCCGCTATCGCGGCATCCTCGGCATCAACATCGGCAAGAATTTCGACACCCCGATCGAGCAAGCCGTGGACGATTACCTGATCGGCCTGCGCAAGGCCTATGGCCCGGCCAGCTATGTTGCGATCAATATTTCCTCGCCCAATACCAAGAACCTGCGCGATTTGCAGCAAGCCGACGAACTCAACCGCCTACTCGGCGCGCTCAAGGCCGAGCAGGCCAAACTGGCCGAGCGACACGGCAAATACACCCCCATCGCGATCAAGATCGCCCCCGATCTCGATCAGGCGCAAATCGATGAGATGGCCGGCCTATTCCGTACGCATCGGATCGACGGCATCATCGCGACCAACACCACGCTGTCGCGCCAAGGCGTCGAAGGCCTGCCCCATGCCGATGAGGCTGGCGGGCTGTCCGGCGCGCCGGTGCGGGAGAAATCGACTGCCGTACTGGCGGCGATGCATCGGGCACTGGCGGGCGAGATTCCGTTGATCGGCGTCGGTGGCATCCTCTCCGGTGAGGATGCCCGCGTGAAACTGGCCGCCGGCGCCAGCCTGGTGCAAATCTACAGCGGCCTGATCTATCGCGGCCCCGCTCTGGTCGCCGAGGCCGCCCGTGCACTCACCGCCCCGGCCTAAGCCGCCGTCAGCCGCACGCGCTATCCCCCGCCAGGTTCCAGGCGTAGAATCCGCCGCCATCTTCGACTCCAAGCGTCCGCCATGTCCACCCGTGTAGATCAGCCCCGCCAAGCCCTCCCCGCCCTTGCCCTCGGCGCCTTGGGGGTGGTGTTCGGCGACATCGGCACCAGCCCGCTTTACACGATGAAAGAGGTCTTCGCCGGCTCGCACCCACTGGCCACCTCGCCCGCCAATGTACTCGGCATCCTGTCCTTGATTTTTTGGGCGTTGGTGATCGTGGTATCGCTGAAATACGTAGTCTTCGTCATGCGCGCCGACAATCGCGGCGAGGGCGGCATCATGGCCATGTTGGCCCTGGTGCAGCGCGCCACCCAAAGCAATCCGCGGCTGGCTTGGATTCTGACCAGCTTTGGCATCTTCGGCGCGGCCCTGTTCTATGGCGATGGCATGATCACCCCAGCGATCTCCGTACTCTCGGCCGTAGAAGGCCTGCAGGTTGCCGCCCCAGGTCTGGAACCACTGATCGTGCCGCTCTCGCTCGGCATCCTGATCGGACTGTTCGTGATCCAAAGCAAAGGCACCGCGCGCATGGGCGTGCTGTTCGGGCCGGTCATGCTGGTATGGTTTGCAACGCTGGGCCTGCTCGGTCTGCTCAATATCGCGCATGCACCCGAGGTGCTGGGTGCGCTCAGTCCGTTGCCCGCCTTTGAATTTTTCGAGGCGCACAAGGGCTATGGTTTTCTTGCGCTGGGCGCCGTGGTGCTGGCCGTCACCGGTGCCGAAGCCCTCTACGCCGACATGGGCCATTTCGGCAAGCAACCTATCCGCTTGGCCTGGTTCTTCTTCGTCTTGCCTGCCCTGATGCTGAACTATTTCGGCCAGGGCGCGCTGTTGATCGAGCGCCCGGCCGCGATTGAAAACCCCTTCTATTTGCTAGCCCCGGAATGGGCGCTCTACCCGATGATCGCACTGGCCACCGCCGCGACCATCATCGCGTCGCAGGCCGTCATCACCGGCGCCTTCTCGATCAGCCGCCAGGCCATCCAGCTAGGCTACCTGCCGCGCATGCAAATCCTGCACACCTCGGAACATGAGATCGGCCAGATCTACATCCCATTCATCAATTGGATGCTGCTCACCGGCATCGTCGCCTTGGTGCTGGGCTTCCAATCCTCGACCCATCTCGCCGCCGCCTATGGCATCGCGGTGACCGGCACCATGGCGATCGACACCATCCTAGGCTTCATCGTCGTGACCGTGCTGTGGCGGTGGAACCGGGCGCTGACCATCTCCGGCTTGATCCTGTTCTTGACGGTCGATCTGGCCTTCTTCGGCGCCAACTCGCTCAAGCTGTTGCATGGCGGCTGGTTCCCCTTGGCCATGGCCGCCGTGGCCTTTGTACTGCTGTCCACCTGGAAACGTGGCCGCATGATCGTGCGCGAACGGCTGCAGAGCAGCGCCATCGAACTGGAACCCTTTCTGGCTAGCCTGATGGCCAATCCGCCGCTACGCGTCCCCGGTAATGCGATCTTCTTGAACACCCACCCCAATGCGGTGCCCCATGCCCTGCTGCACAACCTGGCCCACAACAAAGTGCTGCATGAGCGCGTCGTCTTCGTGACGGTGCTGACCAAAGACATTC
>JAJZTV010000218.1 GCA_021847385.1 Pseudomonadota bacterium
TCTGCCCAGTTGCTTGCTGATGGCCGGCTTGGACAGGCCCAGCCGTTCGGCCGCAGCGGTCACGCTGCCGCATTCGACCACGGTGGCGAAGTACTCCATATAGGCCAGCAGGCTCATGATTGTTAACCCCTGGTTAATAATTATTTTCCATTAAGCCGGATTATCTACGATTTCTTGTTCTATAGAGTAGATGCCTTCGCCACCCACGGAGGGAATGCCATGAATGCCGTCGCCAGCCCCTTGCCGCCTTATAACCTGTTCGAGCTGGATGCCTGGCTGGATCGGCGGCTAGAAGAAAAGCTCCGGGAACGGGAGGCGGCCCGCACGCCGCGCCTGACCCTGATCGCCACCAAAGGCACCTTGGACATGGCCTATCCGCCGTTCATCCTGGCCTCCACCGCCGCCTCGCTCGACTGGGAGGTGGATATCTTCTTTTCCTTCTACGCACTGAATCTGCTGAAGAAGGACCTGGATCTGACCATCAGCCCGCTGGGCAATCCGGCCATGCCGATGAAGCTGCCGCTCGGGCCGGACTGGCTGCGCGGTATCGATTGGCAGGTGCCCAACCTGGTCATGGCCGGCATCCCCGGCTTCGAGCGGGCCGCCACCGCAATGATGAACAAGACCCTGGCCGACAAAGGCGTGGCGTCGATCCAGGAACTGCGCGGCTTGTGCATCGAGGCCGGGGTCAAGCTGTCGGCCTGCCAGATGACGGTCGATCTGTTCGGCTGGAGTCGCGCCGACTTCATCCCCGAGATCAGCGAGTGGCTGGGCGCCACCTCGGTGTTGCCGCTGGCGCAAAAATCGGACGTCTGTCTGTTCATCTAGACGCCGATAGGGGGCCAAACGGCCCCCTATCGGCGTTCAGGCCGCTTACTGCTTCGCCGGATCGACCTTGGCCGGCGTCGCCTTCGGCTCGGGCAGACGCTCGATCCTGGCGATCACCACATCCTGCTTAGGCACGTCGCCGAACGGCCCGACCATGCCGCGCGGCGCGTCGGCGATCTTCATCACCACGTCCATGCCGCGGGTCACCTTGCCGAACACGGCATAGCCCCAGCCGTTCAGGCTCTTTTGCGTGTGGTCGAGAAAGCCGTTGTTGGCGACGTTGATGAAGAACTGCGCGGTGGCCGAATGCGGATCCATGGTGCGGGCCATGGCCAGGGTGCCGACCGTGTTCTTCAGGCCGTTGTCGGCCTCGTTCTGCACCGGCGGCCGGGTCGGCTTCTGTTGCATGCCGGCGGTGAAGCCGCCGCCCTGGATCATGAAGCCGGGGATCACCCGGTGGAACAGGGTGCCGTTGTAGAAGCCGGCATCGACATAACCGAGGAAGTTCTGCACCGACAGCGGCGCCTTGTCCGGGTACAACTCCAGCTCCACCTCGCCCAGATTGGTGGTCATCTTGACCATCGGATTGCCGGCGACGGCGGGCAGTGCGAGGAGGGCACAGGCGGCCAGCAGGGCGCGCAAGCTCTTAGCGATCATGGTTCTCCTTTTGGGGTTTCACGTGAAACAGGCCGGGCGATTATCCCTCAGTCGCCCACGGTCAGGGAACGGCCGTTGTCCTTGGGCCCGAGCTTGAGCAGCCAGGGCGCCGCGTCCTCGGCCCATTGTTCGGCGGTAGGGTAGGCGGCGGCATCGCCGCCGAAGCAGCTTTGCAGCATCTCGGTGTTGATGATGCCGGGCGACAGCGGGATGGCGGCCATGCCCCTCGGCAGTTCCTGGGCCAGGGCCTGGCTCAGGCCCTCCATCGCCCACTTGGTCGCGCAGTAGGGCGCGACCTGGGCGTCGGTCGAGCGGCCCCAGCCGGAGCTGAAGTTGCAAATCACGCCATGCTTCTTCGCCACCATCGCCGGCACGAAGTGGCGGATGACGTTGGCCACGCCCTTGATGTTGACGTCGATCAGCGCGTCGAACTCGGCCCGGGGCACCTGCCACAAGGGGGCCGGGTTATTCATCAACGCGGCGTTGTTGAGCAGCAGATCGGGCGGACCGGCTTCGGCCAGCACGGCCTTGGCCCAGCGCTCGACCTGGGCGTCGTCGGCGACGTCGACCGCCTCGAAGCGATGGGGCAGACCGTACTGTTTCTTGAGCCGGGCGATCGCCGTCTTGTCCCGAGCGCAACCGATCACGGTGTGGCCGAGCTGGATGAATTTATCGGTCAGCGCCCGGCCCAGGCCGCGGCTGACGCCGGTGATCAATATCCTTTTGTGTGACATCATGCAACTCGCAAGCTTCCCGGTGGGTAATGGTTGCTACGGTAAATGAAAAATAACCCAGAAACGAAACAGGGTCGAACGATGAACAAGCTGTCGGTCATGGTCGTGGATGATGATCAACTGCAACTGGCCATCACGGCCAAAATGCTGAGCGCCTTGGGCGTGCAAAGGATCCTCACCGCCAGCGACGCCCTCGCGGCGCTGGCTATATTGGAAGGCCCGGAGCCCGACCCCGATCTCGTCCTGTCCGACCTCAGCATGCCGAACACCGACGGTATCGAGTTCCTGACCTGCCTGTCCCGGCATCATTACCCTGGCAGCATCGCCATCGTGTCCGGCATGAGCCCCGTGATCCTCGAGGCCGCCAGCAAGCTGGCCCGGGAATACCGGCTCAAGCTGCTGGGGGTCTTGGCCAAGCCCTTGAGCCTAGCCGCGCTGCAGCAACTGCTGATTCAAGCCGCGCCGCTCGAGTCTTAAGCAAGACCCGACTCGACCGATCACCTAAGATCGGTCGAGCCGCGATACAGCCGCTCCATCAGGGCGAACGATTCCGGGTCTTTCTGCTGGAGCCGGTAAGGGCAATTGACCCCCGCGGCGTGCAAATAGCTCGGGGTTTCCGGGTTGGTGCAAAAGTAGGCCTGCGAGATTTCGGCAAAGTATTCGTCGGCGTTAGTCATGACGTAGTCGGTGCCCCAGATGCCGGATGCCTTCGCCCGCGCATATTGGGCATGGATCTCCGAGCGCTCCGCGTCGGACAGGCCGACGTTCATGATCAGATGGGCGATCTCGTGCACGCAGACGTTTTCCCGGGTTCCCCGGCCGTATTGGTCCGACGCCAGCTTGAGCAAGTTGCGCTCGCTGCAGGCCGTCACCGGCCGCCCCGGCACGCCGCCGACCCCACCCGGGGCGCTGGTGCAGATCGATCGGTCCTGCAGGTCGTCGAAGTAAGACAGGTCGCAGACCGACTCCGCCTCGGCGAAGACCGCGATCAAGGCGCCCGCCGCTCGCAAGCTGGCCACGACATCGGGCCGATAGCGCAGCATGGCATCGAGCTGCCGCTGGGCCTCGGCCAAGGCCGCCGCCCTGACGCCTTGCGTTGCCGTCACGTACAGGCTGCCCGCCGCATTGGCCGAG
>JAJZTV010000219.1 GCA_021847385.1 Pseudomonadota bacterium
TGGCGAACATCGACATGCCGCAGGACGTGCGCGAGGCGATCGAGGAAAAGGCCGCCGGCATCGGCCTGTTCCGCAGCGAGTTCCTGTTCCTGAACCGGCCCGACCTGCCGTCGGAGGACGAACAGTTCGAGGCCTACCGCCACGTGGCCGAGGCGATGAAGGGCAAGCCGGTGGTGATCCGCACGCTCGACGTCGGTGCCGACAAATCGCTGGCCTGGCTGCCGCAGACCAGCGTCAATCCGGCCCTCGGTCTGCGCGCGATTCGCTTGTGCCTGACCGAGCCGCAATTGTTCCTGGCCCAGTTGCGCGCGTTGCTGCGCGCCAGCCATTACGGCCGGGTGCGCATCCTGATCCCGATGCTGGCCAGCCTGACCGAACTGGATCAGGCCCTGGCCCTGATCGAGCAGGCCAAGGCCAGCCTGCGGGAGGAGGGGCGCCTTTTCGACGAGTCGATCCCGGTCGGCGGCATGATCGAGGTGCCGGCCGCCGCGCTGGCCGCCGAGTGGTTCGCCAAGAAGTTGGATTTTCTGTCGATCGGCACCAACGACTTGATCCAATACACCTTGGCGATCGATCGTACCGACGATACGGTCGCCCATCTGTACGACCCGTTGCATCCCGGCGTCATCCAGTTGATCCACCATACCTTGAACGTGGGGCGGCGGCTGAAGAAACCGGTCTCGGTCTGCGGCGAGATGGCGGGCGACCCGAAGCTAACCCGCTTGCTGTTGGGCTTGGGGCTGCGCAGTTTCTCCATGCATCCGGCCCACTTGTTGTCGGTCAAGCAACGCATCTTGCATACCCAGGTGACCGAGGTGGCGCCGCAAATCTCGAAGTTGCTCAAGGTGGGCGAGCCGCAGCGCATCCAGGCCTTGCTCGAGCGCTTGAACGGCTAGGGCGGGTCGGCGGCTTACAGCAGAAAGCGCGCACTGACCTGGTTGCCGTTGCCGGCATAACGCAGGTAGTCGCAAAGCTTGCGTACCAGGCCGATGCCTCGGCCATGCGGCCGGTCCGTCTGGTGCAGCAGCGCTTCATTGTCCAGATAGCGCGTATAGTCGAAGCCGGGGCCGCTGTCGGCGACGGTGATATCGAGTACGCTCCGTTCGTCGATATTGTGCAGGCGCAGCGTGATGTCGATGCGGCCATTGTCCAATTGGCCCAAGCGCTCTTCGCGGTGCTGCAAATACTGTTCGAAGTCGCCGCTGAGCTTGAGCGAGGAGTCCAGGCCGAGCAGGCCGTGATCGAGGGCGTTGTTGAACAGCTCGGATAGGATGATGAACATCGAGCCCTTGTGCGGCTTCAGGGCGTGGATCTGGCACATTAGATCGAGCAACGGCGGGACCACGTCCAGATACTTCAGATCCTCCGCCCAATAGCAGACGGCGAAATTCCATTCGCCGCTGTGCTGCAAGTGCGGTGTGCCATGGTCGTCGACCCGGGGCAGGTCACGCTGTTCGACCGGGGCCCAGGCCAGCAAGCAGGAGATGTCGTCTTGCGCCGGCTTGCCGGCCAAATGGTGGCCGATCATGGCCTGCAGGGCAGCCAAATGGGTATCTTTGCCGGTCGCGGCCAAGAGTTGCAGCACGCGGTCGCGCTCGATGCGGCGGCCGCTTTGGTCTTCCGCCTCCCACAGGCCATCGGAGCAGATCAGCAAGTGGCAGTTGTCCTGGTAGCCGACCACTTCGAAGTGTTCCGAGAAATTGGCCTCCGGCAAGATGCCCAGGGGCGGGTGGGTCGAGCCCCACTCCTTCAGCAGTTTGCCGGACTCGTCGATGAGCAGGGCGCTCGGGTTGCCGCCATTCCAGACCTCGATGGTCTGGTCCTCGATATTGATTGCGGCCAGGGTGACGGCGACGAAACGGTCGGACGGCAGAAACTGCCGGAGCTTCTGGTTCATCTCCTTGGCGATGCTGGTGATGGGAAAGCCCTTGCCGGTCATGCGGTAGAAGGCGTGCGCAATCGGGATCGCGGTCAGGGCTGCCGGCAGGCCGTGGCCGGTGGCATCGGCCAGTAGCAAGTGCAGGATGCCGTCCGGCGTGTGGGCCGAGCAGACCAGGTCGCCGCTGAAGTCCTCGGCCGGGATGTTGAGTTGGCCAACCATGGCATGGGTGCCGCGGTCGCTGACCAGGCGGTTTATGATGTGGCTGCCGAGCTCGGTCTGTGCCTGTGCCTGCGCGCGCCATTTTTCCAGTTCGGCGGTGTGTTGCAGGATTTGCTCCTGCATCTCGATCTGGTGCGTGAAGTTCTGCACCTTGGCCTTGAGCAGTTGGATGTTGACCGGCTTGACCACGTAGTCGTCGGCACCGGCCTCCAGGCCGCGCACGATGTCGGTGATGTCGTCGAGCGCGGACAGCAACAGGATCGGCACCCAGCGCTGCGCCGCTTGCAGGCGTTGACGCAGGGCCTTGGTGGCAGCGATGCCGTCCATGACCGGCATCATCACATCCATCAGCACCAGGTCGGGCTCGTGGGCCTCGAACAGGTCGAGCGCCTGCTGGCCGTTTTCTGCGATCAGCGTCGCATGGCCCATACGGCTGACGACAGTGTCGACCAGCCGCGCATTGGCCGGCGTATCGTCGACGATAAGGATTTTCAGGGCGTGCAAGGGCAATGCGGCCGCTTAGGCCTTCATCGGAAAGATCTTGTCGAAATTCGCGACATCCAACACCTGTTTCACGGTGCCCTGCATCTTGGCCAGGGAGACCGTCTTGCCCAGGCTTTCGGCGCGCTCGCGCAGCAGTAGCAGCATGCCGAGCGCAGAGCTGTCGAGATATTCGACGCCACCCAGATCGATAACGATTTCCTTGACCTTCGGGTCGTCCAACGGCTGTTCATAGGCCGTGCGGAAATCGCGGTGGGTATGGAAATCGAAGCGGCCTTGTAGGCTCAGGGTGGTTTGGTGGTCGGTGTTGCGGGTCGAGATTTGCATAGGGGCCTCCATGTTCGCGATGGGTTATGCCAGTCCGTTGGGCATGATAGCGCGGGCGGACAGGCTTGGCAGCGGCTAGCCGTTTTTCGCCAGTTGGTCGAGGATGCGGCCGGCGATATTTTGCAACGGGGCCACCTCTTGCGCCGCGCCGATATCGAAGGCGGCCTTGGGCATGCCGTAGACCACGCAGGTCGCTTCGTCCTGTGCGATGGTGTAGGCCCCGGCTTCGCGCATGGCCAGCATGCCGGCGGCGCCGTCTTTGCCCATGCCGGTCAGCATCACGGCGATCGCATTCGGTCCTACGGCCTCGGCGGCGCTGTTGAACAGGACGTCCACCGAT
>JAJZTV010000220.1 GCA_021847385.1 Pseudomonadota bacterium
CACCCAGTTCGCCAATATCGCAACGCCGACGGAAGTGGTGGTGGTCTGTACCTTCAATATCGAATTGGGTGCCGGCGGCGGCGATTTCCACGTCTGCATGCCATACAGTATGATTGAGCCTATCCGTGATCTGCTCACGAGTACGATGCAGGCAGACCGTGCCGAGGCGGACGAGCGCTGGGTGTCGCAGTTGACCTTGCAGGTGCAAGATGCCTTGGTCGAATTGGTGGCCGATCTTGGGCGCGCGCCGGTGACCTTGGGCCAGATTCTGGATTTGAAAGTAGGCGATGTTATTTCTCTGGACTTGCCCGAGGCGGTGGTGGCGCAGGTCGATGGTGTGCCCTTGTTTGAATGCGAATACGGGCAAAAGAATGGGCAATACGCCCTGAAGGTGGGGCGAGTGCTGGAAGGATATGAGCGCGTATCCCGTGCCGGAGGCAGGCGATGAGCGAAGAAGCGGATCAGGAAATTAGTGCCGACGATTGGGCTGCGGCCATGGCCGAGCAGGCGACGGCGGACGGGGCTACGGCCGATTCCGGTGCCGATGACTGGGCGGCCGCGATGGCCGAGCAGGCCGCCGTCGATGAGTCTGCGGCTATGGCCCAGCCGGCTCAGGTCTTCCAACCGCTGACCCCGGATACGCCGCAGCCGGCTGCCGCCAATAATCTCGATCTCATCCTCGATATCCCGGTCTCGCTGAACGTCGAATTGGGGCGTACCAAGCTGGCTATCCGCAATCTCCTCCAGTTGGCGCAGGGCTCGGTCGTGGAGCTTGACGGCCTGGCCGGCGAGCCCATGGATGTCTTGGTGAACGGCACGTTGATCGCACAGGGCGAGGTCGTCGTGGTCAACGACAAGTTTGGTATCCGTCTGACCGATATCATCAGCCCTGCCGAACGGCTACGCCGCTTGAACCGTTGATCATGCGACGTGTATCAGCCAGTCTGTTGGGCGTCGCCGCCGCGCTTCTAACGCCCTTGGCTGTCGCGGCCGAGGCCCCCGTGCAAACATCCACCGCTGCAGCCTTGTTTCAAACCTTTCTCGCTTTGGTCGTGGTGTTGGGTATTCTGTATGCCTTTCTTTGGGTGCTCCGGCGCTATGCCCCAGCCGAAAACAGCACGCAGGGGGTCGTCAAGGTCGTCGGCGGCGTCATGCTTGGCCCCCGCGAGAAGGTCGTGGTGGTCGAGGTGGGCAATACCTGGTTGTTGCTCGGGGTCACTTCCAGCCAGGTCAACGCCCTACATACCATCGAAAAGCCGGAAGGCTATACCGAGGCGGCCGCGCAGCTGCCATTGTCGAGCTTTGCCGGCAAGCTCGGCGAACTTCTGGCGCGTCGCAAGCCCTGATCATGCGTTGGCTTGTATTGGCGCTGCTCCTGCTGCCCGCGCTTGCCATGGCGGCGCCAGGCATCCCCGCTTTTACCAGCACCCCCGGTCCGGGCGGTAGTCAGACCTATACCTTCAGTATTGAAGCGCTGCTGTTGTTGACGGCGCTGACATTCTTGCCGGCGGTCTTGCTGATGATGACCGCCTTTACCCGCATCGTGATCGTGTTGGCCTTGCTGCGCCAGGCGCTGGGTGTGATGCAGGCGCCACCCAATCAGGTGTTGGTCGGCCTGTCCCTGTTCCTGACCTTTTTCGTCATGGCGCCGGTGTTCGACAAGATTTACGATGAGGCCTGGAAGCCTTATTCGCAGAACCAGTTGAACTTTGTCGAGGCGGTTGATCGTGGCGCGCAGCCGCTGAAGGGCTTCATGCTCAAGCAAACCCGGCAAGAGGATTTGGCCCTCTTCGTGAAACTGTCCAATCATCCGCCCTTGCAAGGCCCCGAGGAGACGCCGATGAGCATCCTCGTGCCGGCCTACGTCATCAGTGAGCTGAAAACGGCCTTCCAGATTGGTTTTCTGGTTTTCATCCCATTCTTGATCATCGATATGGTCGTCGCCAGTGTGCTGATGTCCATGGGTATGGTGATGCTGTCGCCGGTTCTGGTGTCGCTACCGTTTAAGTTGATGTTGTTCGTGTTGGCGGACGGCTGGAATTTGCTGATCGCCTCTTTGGTGCAGACCTTCGCAGTATGACCCCGGATACCGTCATTGCCTTGATGCGCCAGGCCCTTGAAGTGGCCATGTTGGCGGGCGCCCCGATGCTGATCGCATCGCTGGCCACGGGTTTGCTGATCAGCATCTTCCAAGCTGCGACCCAAATCAACGAGATGACCCTCACTTTCATTCCGAAGCTGGTGGTGATGTTCATCGTGCTGGTGCTGACCGGACCGTGGACCATCGAGTTGTTGGTCGACTATACCCAGCGCCTGATCAATAACATCCCCGGCATCATTGGCAGATGATCAGCGTCACGTCAGACCAGTTGAACGTCTGGCTGGCGATGTTTTTCTGGCCCTTGGTACGGATCTTGTCCTGGTTGTCGGTCGATCCGATGTTGGGCAACCGTTCGGCCCCGGCCAGCATCCGCGTGGCCTTCGGCTTCGTGCTGACCTTGGCAGTCGCTCCCGTCCTGCCGGAGATGCCGAAGGTGCCGCTGCTTTCGGGCGAGGGTGTCCTGCTGCTCGGCCAGCAAATCGTGATTGGGCTGAGCTTGGGATTCGTCCTGCGTCTGGTGTTTGCGGCCATCGAATTTTCCGGGCAATTTATGGGCCTGCAGATGGGGTTGTCATTCGCCACCTTGTTCGACCCGGTCAACGGTGCGCAAACCCCGGTACTGTCGCAGTTCATGGTGCTGCTGACCATCTTGATCCTGTTCGCTAGCAACGGCCATCATCAGGTCGTGATCGCCGTGGTCGACAGCTTCAAGCAAGTGCCGGTCAGTGCGGAGCCGATGTCCGCCAGAGGCTTCTATTCGATCCTGTATTGGTCGGCCAGCCTGTTCTCGACTGGATTGCAGATTGCGCTTCCGGTCAGCGCGGCCTTGCTGGCAAGCAACTTGGCGATCGGCATGATGTCGCGTGCGGCGCCGCAGCTCAATATCTTCGCCGTCGGCTTCCCGCTCACTTTGGCCGCGGGTTTCTTCGTGCTCTACATGGCGATCGGCTATTTCCCCAGCATGATCGAGCGTGTGTGGGGCGACGCCCTCGGTGTGATGGCGGCGGCATCGCATGGCTTTGTGCCGTGAGCCTACCCTTAGCCCCTAGCCCCTCCGCCTGGCTGCGACGTTGGGCCCCGCTCATTTCGCCGGCCGGCGATGTGCTCGATGTGGCCTGCGGCAGTGGCCGGCACGCGGTCTATCTTGCTGGCCTAGA
>JAJZTV010000221.1 GCA_021847385.1 Pseudomonadota bacterium
CTGTGGCTGCCAAGATGGGCGGCGGCGACGCAGGCGCCAACCCGCGCCTGCGTCTGGCCATCGACAAGGCCAAGGCCGAGTCCATGCCCAAGGACAACATCGAGAACGCGGTCAAGCGCGGCACCGGCCAGCTCGACGGCGTGAACTACGAAGAGGTCCGCTATGAGGGCTACGGCCCCGGCGGCGCGGCGGTGATCGTCGACTGCCTGACCGACAACAAGACCCGCACCGTGGCCGATGTGCGCCATGCCTTCTCCAAGAACGGCGGCAACATGGGCACCGACGGCTGCGTGGCCTTCCAGTTCAAGCATTGCGGCCAGATCATCCTGGAGCCGGGCGCCAGCGAAGACGCGGTGATGGAAGCGGCGCTGGAGGCGGGCGCCGAGGACGTGATCCCGAACGAGGACGGTTCGATCGAGGTGATCACCGCCCCCTACGATGACCTGACCAACGTGAAAGAGGCGCTGGAAAAGGCCGGCTTCAAGGTGGCCATGGCCGAGACCGTGATGAAGCCCTTGAACGAGACCGAGGTCGGCGGCGATGACGCGGTGAAGTTCCAGAAGCTGCTCGACATGATGGAAAGCCTGGACGACGTGCAAGAGGTCTATACCTCCGCGATCCTGCCGGAGTAAGCGCGCATGCGCATCCTGGGCATCGATCCTGGCCTGCGTGCGATGGGTTATGGGGTCATCGACCAGGAAGGCCAAAAGTTGAGCTACGTCGCCAGCGGCGTGGTCCGGACAAAAGACGGTGAGTTGCCCGAACGAATCCAGATACTGTTCGCCGGCGTGCAGGAGATCATAGCGACCTACCGGCCCGAGGCCAGCGTGGTCGAGAAGGTCTTCGTCAACGTCAATCCGCAATCCACTCTGCTGCTCGGCCAGGCCCGCGGCGCGGCCATCGCCGCGCTGACCCACGTTGGTCAATCGGTTTTCGAATATACCGCCCTGCAGGTGAAGCAGGCGGTGGTCGGCAACGGCCACGCCGACAAGCAACAGGTCATGCATATGGTGATGCGCCTGTTGAAACTGCCGGGCGAGCCCAGTTCCGACGCGGCCGATGCCCTGGCCTGCGCCATCTGCCACGCCCACGGCGGCCACGGTCTGGGCGGCCTGGTCACCGCCGGTCGCCGCCGGCGTGCTGGCCGAATGTTGTAAGGGAGAACAAATTGATCGGACGCCTGAGCGGCACCCTGTTGGAAAAACATCCGCCGCAGATCGTGGTCGACGTCAATGGCGTTGGCTACGAGGTCGATGTGCCGATGAGCACGCTCTACCACCTGCCGGCCACCGGCGAGCGGGTGACCTTGCTCACCCACTTCGCGGTGCGCGAGGATGCCCAGCAGCTCTATGGCTTCCTCAGCGCGAGCGAGCGCGACACCTTCCGGCAATTGATCAAGATCAGCGGCGTCGGCCCCAAGCTGGCGCTGTCGGTGTTGTCGGGTCTGTCGGTGCAAGACCTAGCCCAGGCCGTGGCCTTGCAAGAGACTGGCCGCTTGACCAAGATACCAGGCGTCGGCAAGAAGACCGCCGAGCGCTTGTTGCTGGAACTGAAGGGCAAGTTGGCCGACGAGATCGTCGGCGCCACGGGCGCCGTGGCCCGCAGCGCCGGTGGCGATGTGCTCAACGCCTTGGTCTCCCTGGGCTACAGCGAGAAGGAGGCCGTCCTGGCCGTAAAATCTTTGCCCGAAGATATTGCCGTGGAGGAGGGCATCCGCCTAGCGCTGAAATCCCTGGCCAAGGTTTGACCTGCCCTCGCGACTCCGCTAACTTGCCGACGATATGCTGCAACCCGACCGCCTGATCTCGCCCGCCGCCACTTCCCGCGAGGAAGAGGCCTTCGAGCGTGCCCTGCGCCCGCAGAAACTGGCCGACTATGTCGGCCAAGCCCGTGCCCGCGAGCAGCTCGACATCTTCATCACCGCGGCCAAGAACCGGGGCGAGGCGCTCGACCACGTGCTGCTGTTCGGCCCGCCCGGCCTGGGCAAGACCACGTTGGCGCACATCATTGCCAAGGAGATGGGGGTCAACCTGCGCGTGACTTCCGGCCCGGTGCTGGAGCGCGCTGGCGACCTGGCGGCGCTGCTGACCAACCTGGAGCCGCGCGATGTGCTGTTCATCGACGAGATCCATCGTCTGTCGCCGGTGGTCGAAGAGATCCTCTACCCGGCGCTGGAGGACTACCAGCTCGACATCATGATCGGCGAGGGCCCGGCCGCGCGCTCGGTCAAGCTCGACCTGCCGCCGTTCACCCTGGTCGGCGCCACCACCCGCGCCGGCATGCTGACCAACCCGCTGCGCGACCGCTTCGGCATCGTCGCCCGCCTGGAGTTCTACAACGCCGACGAATTGACCCACATCGTCACCCGCTCGGCCCGGCTGCTCAATATCGAGATCTCGCCCGAGGGTGCGCTGGAGATCGCCCGCCGCTCGCGCGGCACGCCGCGCATCGCCAACCGCCTGCTGCGCCGGGTGCGCGACTATGCCGAGGTCAAGGCCGAGGGCCATATCACCGCCGAGGTGGCGGACAAGGCGCTGGTCATGTTGGAAGTGGACCAGGGCGGCCTCGACGTGATGGACCGCAAGCTCCTGCATGCGCTGTTGGAGAAGTTCGCCGGCGGGCCCGTGGGCCTGGAGAACCTGGCGGCGACCATTGGCGAGGCGGCCGACACCATCGAGGACGTGCTCGAACCCTATCTGATCCAGCAGGGCTTCCTCGCCCGCACCCCGCGCGGCCGGGTTGCCGCGCCGCTGGCCTACCGCCACTTCGGCTTGGCCGCGCCGACGCGTATCCAGAACCAAGACCTGTTCGATGAGTGATGTCGGTTTTTGTTGGCCTGTCCGGGTCTATTGGGAAGACACCGACGCCGGCGGGGTGGTCTATTACGCCAACCACCTGAAATTCATGGAACGCGCCCGTAGCGAATGGCTGCGCAGTCTGGGCGTCGAGCAGACCGTGCTGTCCGAGCAGGATGGTTTGGTCTTCGTGGTGCGTCATATCGAGGTCGATTATCTGAAGCCCGCCCGCTTCGACGATGCCCTGGCCGTCGTGTGCACGCTGACCGAACTGAACAAGGCCAGCCTGACCATGCGCCAACGCATCGAGCGCGACGGCGAACCTTTGCTCACGGCCCAGGTCAAGATCGCTTGCGTTAGCCGGGATGGGTTCCGGCCCGCTAAAATCCCGGTCCATATCCAACAACGTTTGGGGTGCTGAATGGCGCTGTCGCTTGAAACTGAACT
>JAJZTV010000222.1 GCA_021847385.1 Pseudomonadota bacterium
CAGTTCTACTCCGCTGACGCTGGCCATCCTGCCGGTGCTCGTGGTGCGCCTGAACGAACAGTCCTTCGCCGTACCGCTGTCCATGGTGCGCGAGATCATCCCGATGAAGCAAAACGAAGTACAGCGCGTGTCGGGACGGGCCACCATGATTGTGCGGGACGAGGTCTTACCGATCCGCGCCCTCTCCAGCCTGATCGGCTGGGAGCCCCGCAATATCCCCGCCTACGGCGTGCTTATGCACGCCGCCGGCTCGACCTTCATCCTGGCGGTAGACGGCTTCGTTGGCCGCGACGATGTGGTCATCAAGCCCTTGGCCGACATCAAGCCCAAAGGTATCGCAGGCGCCACCCTATCCGGCGACGGTTGCATCGTCCTCGTTCTGGATATGGAAGAACTGCTAACATCTACCCCGAGCGACACTCCGAACAGCCTGTTCACGAGGACCGCTTGACGCCGATTTGGGCGTTTTCGGGAGATTGTAGCTAAACAATGGATACCAATGCCTTTCTGGCGCGCCAGCCTATTGTCGATGCGCGCCATCAGCTTTTTGCCTACGAACTGCTGTTCGTCGATTCGGACGGTATCGGCGACGATGCGAGCGCGGGCGTCACGCTGATCGACGACATTCTGTGCGACCTCGGCGCCGAGTGGCCACTCAAGGCCAAGCTGGCCTTTACCAACATCGACGCCTCGACCTTGCTCAGCGAGGTCGCCACGCTGCTGCCAGCCGACAAGACCGTCTACGAAATCATCGAGCCGATGCATTTCTCGCCAGAATTGATCGGCCGCATCCAATCGCTCAAGCAGCAGGGCTATCGCTTTGCCTTTAACACCTTCGTGGCCGAACCGGACTATGAAGCGGTGCAGCCTCTGGCCAATTTCATCAAGGTCGACAGCAAGGCAGCGACGGCGCCTGGCTTTGCCGCATCGCTGCGCAAGCTCAAGAAGAACCCCAGCACCAAGCTGATTGCCGAAAACATCGAGAACCACGACCTGTTTCAGCAATGCAAAGACCTCGGGTTCGACTATTTCCAGGGCTATTACTTCACCAAGCCGATCGTCAAACAGGGAAATAAGTCACTCAACCCGTCCCAGACCATCGTCGTGGAATTGATGGACAAGGTGCGCGCCGGTGAAGACCTGCGCAAGATCGAAGACCTGTTCAAGCGCGACGTTGCGTTGACCTTCAAGCTTCTGCGCTATATCAACTCGGCCGGTTTCGGCCTCAACGTCGAGGTCCAGTCGATCCGCCATGCGGTCTCCATTCTCGGCCTGCAACCCTTGTATCGCTGGTTGAGTCTGCTGTTGGCAACCGCCAGCGCCAACCCTACCGCCCCAACGCTAACCCGCACTGCAGTCACGCGCGGTCGATTCTGCGAATTGCTCAGTGCCTACCACATGGGACGCGACGAGCAAGACAACATGTTCATCACCGGCGTGTTCTCGTTGCTTGATGCGATGATGGAGGCCCCGATGGACACTATCCTCGACCGGGTCATCATTCCAGAACCGGTCGCCGAGGCATTGATCGGCCGCAAGGGCACTTACGGTCCAATCCTCGCCTTGGTCGAGGCCTGCGAGGCCCGCGACGCCAAGCGTATGGCACAGTTGACGGAAAATCTGGTACTTAGCCCGCAACAGGTCAACACCGCCCATCTCCAAGCCTTGGCCTGGGTTGAGCAGCTCGGCATCGACAGCTGAAGCCACATGCCCTCGGCAGAGGGCGCGCGCTCAATCGGCTAAACCATCTCCGGCGTGATCACCGCCTTGAGCAAGGTTTGTTGTTGCTCGCCCCGCACCCGGTTGGTCAACCAGATCAGCGCGCCTTTCTTGAGGCCGAACTCGCATTCCTTGCCGCACAAAACCATGCTGGCGACATAGCCGAGCGTGGGCTGATGGCCGACGACCAACACCGTGCCGCTCGCCTGGGGCCAGCCTGCCGCCGTCAGCACATAAGCGGCATCGGCGCCGGGCGCAATCGTCTTCACGGTTTTATAGGGCTTGCCCAATGCGGTTGCCGTTTGCTGTGCCCGCGTTGCCGGGCTGACCAGGATCAAGGTGTCCGCCGGCAAGCGGTCGGCCAGCCAGCGCCCCACCTTCTCGGCCTGTTTGTGGCCGCGGTCGGTCAAGGCACGGTCCATATCCGGCACGCCGTCCTGCGCATCGGCATGCCGCCAAAGTATCAAGTCCATCGTTATCTCTGCTGGCTGTTGAATATGCGCCATCGCTTAGGCTACGCGCAAAGGGCTACAAGCCAATTAAGCGCCTAAATAGGCAAAAACACAAAAGAGGCCGCGCTCTGCACGGCGCGGGTGATCGAGCGATTGCTCTTGTCCTCGACGAACAAGGCCAATAGATCCTGCCAAGCGATGATCTTGGCAAATTCACGCTCGAAGCTCAGGTTCGGAATCCCGCCCTCGACACCGTTACTCAGCAGAAAAGGCGCGCCATTTGCCTGCCGGGCATTCGATAGCTTCCAGACGGCGATCTCGATATTGCGGGCGCTGTTGTAGAGCTTCTGCGCATCGAGTTCGTCGAGCAGGTAAAACTCGGTCTTATTGTCATACGACGCCATGATCATGCCGAGGCAAGCGCCCATGAAGGCTTGTACGCGATCGCCCTGGAAGTCCTCGTTGAAACTGGCGCGAAAACCCTGTTCCCAATTCGTTTGCGTCAGCGTCGATTGCGGCCAGTGCGCCAATTCCGCGAACAGCCGTGCCGTCGCGGCCTCCGCCGAGTCGATACCGGCCTTGCGATATTCCTGTGGGTTACGCCGGTACAGTTTTTCCGTCAACAGGCGCAGGCTCTTCAGCACTTCACGCTGATCGATCTCCGCCAGCGTGTCGCCTTCGCCTTTGGCCAAGTTGCTTACCGAGAAATCGCGTGCCGTGCTGCCGCCATCCTTGCGCTTGATCGGCTGGCTGCATGCCGCAAGCAGCAATAGCGCCACTATCCCCGCACCCCATCTCCTCATCCGCCCAGGCCTCCGATCGATCACGGCATGTTCTGCCATGGACAATAACAGAGACGACGCGCCAGCCCCAGCCGGTTTTCCGGCGAAGCGGCCGCCTTGTTTTCCGCGGCGGCCGATCCGCCACACGAAAAGCGGACAGTTTGATCTAAAAAGTTTATTTCCTAATAAATATCTTGGATTAGAGCCGCACCGGCCTAAGTGCTACCCTCCCTCGCCATTCCCTGTAGGGCAATCCCAAACTTAGGAGCCAAGATGTCCCG
>JAJZTV010000223.1 GCA_021847385.1 Pseudomonadota bacterium
CTCCTGGCCGGTGGCCCGGCGGTACATCTCGGCCAGTGGCGCACTGCTGCGCACCAGTTCGTCGAGCGGCAGGGTCAACACCGCGGCCAGGGCCACCAACAGATAGAGCAGCGTCGCCAGGCCCAAGGCGAGCAGGATGGCGCGCGGCAGGTTGCGCCGAGGTTCCTGAACCTCTTCGGCCACGTTGACCATGTCCTCGAAACCGATGAAGGCGTAGAAGGCGAGAAAGGCACCGAGCAGGATGCCGTGCCAGATCGCCGGATCGAACGGCGGCAGCAGCTCGGGCAGGCGCTGCGGCAAGTCCAAGAGGTGCCGGCCGGAGACGGCGATGATCAGCAGCAGGCCGCCGACCTCGATCAGGGTGACCACGGTGGCCGCCTTGACCGACTCGGCGATGCCCCAGGAGGCCAGGGCCCACAGGGCGAAGATCAGCAGGGTCACGGTCAGCCAGCGCGGCAAGGGCAGGAAGAGCTGCAAGTAGCCGACGAAGCCGCTGACCATGGTGGCGCAAGAGACGATGCCGGTGAGCACGATCAGGCCGCCGACCAGGATGGCCAGGCCGCGGATGCCCAGGCCCTGCTGGACGTAGACCGCCTCGCCGGCACAGAAGGGATAGCGGGCCGCCAACTCGGCATAGGAGAAGGCGGTGAACGCGGCGATCAGGCCGGCGACCAGAAAGGCGATCGGCGCATAGAGGCCGGCGCTGCCGGCGACCTTGCCGACCAGCACGTAAATGCCGGCGCCGAGGATGGTGCCCAGGCCGTAATAGGTGATCTGGGCCAGGCTCAGCGTGCGCTTGAGGGTGACTTCTTCGGCCATGGCCAGAGCATCGCCCAGCCGCCGACCCCGGTCAATGCAAGCCTCGCTTCGTGATAGTCTTCGCGCCATGCAACTCGAACGTATCCTGCAATCGCAAGGCTTCGGCAGCCGCAAGCAATGCCGGGCCATGGTCCGCCACGGCTTGGTTGCCATCGGCGACGAGACCTGCGACGACCCCTTCGTCGAATTGGACCCTCAGGGCCTGGCGTTCAGCGTCGAAGGCGAGCCCTGGCAATACCGCGAGCACGCCTACCTCATGCTGCACAAGCCGCAAGGCCATGAATGCTCGCGCACGCCCAAGCACCACCCGAGCATCTTCTCGCTGCTGCCCGAGCCGCTGGTCGGCCGCGAGGTGCAGAGCGTCGGCCGCCTGGACGAGGACACCACCGGCCTGCTCTTGCTGACCGACGACGGCCAGTTCATCCACGCCCTCACCTCGCCCAAGCGCAAGGTGCCCAAGGTCTATGCGGTGACCACCAAGCACCCGGTCGACGACGATCAACTCGCCGCGCTGCGTCGCGGCGTGCAACTACATGACGAGCCGGCGCCGATCGCGGCGGCCGCCTGCGAGCGCATCGACGAACGCCTGATCCACCTCACCCTGATCGAAGGCAAATACCATCAGGTCAAGCGCATGCTCGCCGCCGCCGGCAACCGGGTGGAGGCCCTGTGCCGCATCGCCATCGGCGGCCTGAGCCTGCCCGACGACCTGGAGCCGGGCGAATGGCGTTGGCTAGAGGCAAGCGACCTTGAAAAACTTTGGGGAAAATCGGAAGGCTGAGCCGCCGAGTCCGGCCAACGATTGGCTGGCCGGGCACGCCGCCCTGCTGATCCGCTGTTATCGACGCTGGACCGGCCGAGACCTGATCGACCCGGGCCTGTCACCCAGCGACGCGGCGCGCGCGCTTTACGAAGCGCCATTCGTCGTGCTCTCGCATAACACCGAGAGCGACCCCCGCTTCACTTATGCCAATCTGGGCGCGCAACGCTTGTTCGAAATGGCCTGGGCCGAGATCATCGGCCTGCCTTCGCGCTACTCGGCCGAGCCGCTGGCGCGCGACGAGCGCGAACGTCTGCTCAAGCGGGTGGCCGAACATGGTTTCGTCGACGATTACAGCGGGGTGCGTAGCGCCAAGTCGGGCCGGCGCTTTCGCATCGAGCGCGCGACGGTGTGGAACCTCGTGGACACCGACGGCGACCCAGCCGGTCAGGCCGCGTGTTTCGCCGATTGGTCGGAATCGGTTTGATCGTTGACCGGATTGAGTTCGGTGTAACAAGGCGGCGGATCAGCCCTTGAGCCTGCTTGAAATGCGCCAGGCAGGCTGCGAAAACCATAGAATGCGCTTGCAGCACGGTCAGTATTTACCCAGTCCCTGTCACGATCTTTGTGTTGAGCCAGAGGGGAGCCACGACATGGAGTTCTTTGCCACCGCCACCGTCCAGGTCCGCGCCTCCGATCTACAGAGGCAGCTCGTCATCGGCAATCTGCCACGCTGGTGCGCCTCGATCGATAAGGTATTGGAGAACGAGGGCGACAAAGGCAGCATCTATTGCCTCTGGGGCGAGTTCCGCATCCATCGCGAGCTGATCCGCGACGGCGTGCGCTTCTCCTTGCCGACCTGCCCGAACGGGCTGCAATGGACCGTCACCGTGGAAGATGGCGCGCCCTCCGGCAAGGCCCTGGTGCACTGCACGATCAATCGGCGCGCGCCTGCCGCTGAGTTTATCGAATCGATTGAACATTTCATGGCCGACTGGAAGATGGGCCTGGAAGGCGGCCCGCCACGGGCTCGCGCCCCCGCGCCCGGCTCCGGCGAATGCATGCCCTGGTTCGGTTGAAGCCGGCCGGGTCAAACGTATTCGTCGATCTTGCTCCCGACATCGTCGGCACGGCGCGCGTCGGTTCGACGATCCAGGTCGGTTCGGGTATCCAGGATCACCGCCGCCTCGGCCTCGCGCCGTCCCTGCTGCCGGCGCTCCTCGCCGCTACGCCGCTCGCCCGCCTCTTCGCCCTGTTCCTGCCCATACCCGCCTTGGCCCTGCTGCTTGCGTTTGGGCAAATAACGCTGCCTCGCGGCGGCATTGGGCGCCACGGGACGCACGCCCGCCACCGCATCGGGCTGGCGAATCTCGTATCGGTTCTCGATAACCGTGGTCGGCGGAATGTTGTCGGCTGGTAGACGCATCGAATTTCCCACTGCTTCCCTATTTCATTATATGACCCGAATATCGGTGATCGGTGCGCCAACTTGAGCCGCCGGCCATCGTCATGGCGACGCGCCGAGCTCGGCGCCGCCCGGTTTGCGCCGGTTTCTTCCTGTGTTAGCCTGGACTCGACCGCCCGCATGCCACCACGAACGAGGCCACGCTTGAAACGACGCACCTTTTCCGCATTCCTGATCGGCACCGCCC
>JAJZTV010000224.1 GCA_021847385.1 Pseudomonadota bacterium
TGTCTGCGTCGTCCTTGCGGCGCTGCCTTGGTTGCGCTACAACTGGGACGGGGTCGATCAGGGCACGGACGGTTATCTGCTTGACGATAACCCCCAAAGCCGAGCGACCTTCGGCCGCCGCACCGCGGCCGAGCGCATCATCATTCGACGGGAGCGATATTGAGTTTCAGCCTGACACAGGCCTTTGGTAGCGCAGCGCGGCATCTCCGGCCGGGCTGGCCGTTCAAGTTCGGCGGCGCCAAGAACGGCGGTCTCGCCGTGCTCAGCGCCTGCCCCGGCGGCGTTGCCGCGGTGCGGCTTGAGCGGACGGGCCTCAAATTCCGGGTCGCGACGTTCGCCTTGCAGGAGGCTCCGGTGGTCACGGCCGGCATATTGGCCCATTTGGCCGGCGAGGCGGGGCTGAAAAAGACGTTGCTGATCGCATTGCTGCCGCCCGAAACCTATCAGATGTTGCTGCTGGAAACCCCCGTCGTGCCGGATGACGAATTGACCAGCGCGGTGCGCTGGAAGATCAAGGACATGGTCGACTATCACATCGACGAGGCGGTGTTCGAGCTGTTGAAGCTGCCGGGCGGCGGCAGCGGGCGGCCATCCTATCTTTACGCGGTGACGGCGCCGGCCCAGGCGATCCGGGAGTTGCTGGCGCTGTATCGGGAGCACGGCCTGGCCATCGAGGTGATCGATGTCGAGGAGACCGCCCAGCGCAATATCGGCGCCAAGCTGGAACCGCCGGGCCATGCCGTCGGTCTGTTGCGTGTGTTCGGCGAGCGCGGTTTGTTGACCTTCACCTATGCCGGCGAGTTGGTCTTGGCCCGGCGTATCGACCTGCGCGGTGTTCCGGCCGCCGAGATGATGGACCGTCTGGTGCTGGAAACACAACGCTCGATCGATTATTTCGAGCGCCAGTTTCATGTCTTGCCCCTGGCCAAGCTGTATCTGGCCCCGATGGCCGACAGCGATGCGCTGTACCGGCAATTGCACGAACAACTGACGTTGCCGGTCGAACGCTTGGACCTGGGTTTGATCTTCGATTTCGGCGACTATGCCGAATTGCAACAACCGGCTACGCAGGCCCGGGTGTTTCATGCCCTCGGTGCGGCCATGCGTGACCGGAAGGCGGCGGCATGAGCCAGCAGATCAACCTGTACCAAGCGGAATTCCGGCAGCAGGGGGCCTACTTCCCGTCCTTCGGCATCCTGCGCGCGATTATGCTCTGGTTGCTCGGCTTGGCCCTGATCTATGGTCACGGGGCGTGGCAGTTGCGCGCGACCGAGGCCGACATGGCCCAGTTCGAGCGCCGCATGCAGTTGATCGAGCGCTGGGCCGCGTTCCACCGGCCGCAGCACGGCGGCGACAAGGCCGCCGACGAATTGGCCCGGCAGGCCGACGCGGTCGAGGCCCAATTGCGCGTGTTGAACGACGCGATCGCGGCGGTCGAAAGCGGCGCCATCGGCGCGGACCACGGCTATGCCGCGTATTTCCAGGCCTTCGCCCAAACCCGGGTGCCGGATGTCTGGCTGACCGGTTTCCAGTTCGGCCCCCAGGGCGAATTCCTCCGGTTGTCCGGTCGCGCCCTGGATAGCGAAGGGCCGGCCCGCTTTGTCCAGGCCCTGCGCGGGCAGGCCTTGTTCGAAGGCCTGCACCTGTCTTTCGTGCAGATCGCCAAGGACGACAAGGGCCGCTATCTCGATTTTGCGCTACAGTCGCAGGCCGCCGCGCCGACGCCTACGGGGGCGCGGCCATGAGCGCCTGGACCAAGCTGGCGGCCAAGATCGATGCGCGCTCGACCCAGGAGCGGATCACCCTGTTCGTCGTGCTGCTGGTGGTGCTCTATGGCGCCGCCGACCTGTTTCTGTTCACGCCGCAGATGCGCGAACTGAAACGAACCGAACTGAAGATGGCGGACTACCGGCGCCGCATCACCTTCAGCGAGAGCCTGCTCAGCCAGTCCATGGTCCGGACCGATCCCGCCGCCCTGGCGCGCGAGCGCCTGGCGGCCGCGCAGAAGGGCCTGGAAGCGCGCAGCAAGGCGGTGGACGGCTTGGCCGGCCGCTTGATCCCGCCGCAGCAGATGGCCAAGGTGCTGGCGGGTCTGTCGCAGCAGCAACCGGGCCTGAAATTGGTCAGCCTGAAGACTCTCGAGGCCGAAGTGGTCGGCGCGCCGGCCACGGTCCAACTCGGCAGCTTGTACCGGCACGGCGTCGAACTGGTGCTGGAAGGCAGTTATGCCGCTTTCGCGGCTTATCTGGAGCAGGTCGAACGCATGCCGTATCGCGTGTATTGGGGCGGCCTGGAACTCGACGCCACGGCCTATCCCAATTTGACGCTCAAGTTCACCGTTTACACCTTGAGTCAGGACAAGACATGGTTGGCCATCTGATCTTGGCCTTGGCAGCCGTGGCCTTATCCGGTTACGCTGTGGCCGATTCGTTCGACCCGACGCGTCCGCCGGCCGGCTATTACCAGGCCAGGCCGGGCGATCTGGAGGCGCAGCAGCGCTTGGTGGTGACCAGCATGATCCTGCATCCAGACCAATCCTATGCCCTGGTCGGCAACCGCGTGGTCAAGGTCGGCGATGTATTGGACGAGGGGCGCGTCATCAAGATCGATCAATATGGCATCTGGCTCAAGACCCGCCACGGTATCGAGCAGATCAAGCTGCTGCCCGGCGTGAGCAAGCGGCCCGCCTCGGCACAGAAGAGCAAACTGAGAGAGCAATGACAACGAGGCCGAACGTCCTATCCGGCAAGCGGCGATGGTTTATTTTCGGCATGGGCCTGTGGCTGCTGGCCGGCTGTGCCCAGGTGCAGGAGCCGTCCGCGCTCAACGCCATCCAGCAGGAAATGAAAGGCGCGGTGCAAACGGCCAAGCCCGAACGCCTGCCGGCGGCGGTCGAAACGGCGCTGTTGCCCGATGCCACCTTGGCCTTGCCCAAGGAGGTGGCCCAGCCGCTGGAGCCGCGATTCGACCTGGCGGTGAACAATGCCCCGGCCACCGAGTTGTTCATGGGCATCGTCTCCGGCACGCGCTACAGCATGATCCTCAACCCGCAAGTGGCCGGCACCATCAGCGTCAATCTCAAGAATGTCACCGTGGCCGAGGCGATGGCGGCGATCCGCGAGCAATATGGCTACGACTACCGGATCGACGGCACGCGCATCTTCGTCCAGCCGTTGACGCTGCAGACCCGGTTCTACGCCATCTCCTATCTGCCCGGCCAGCGCCAG
>JAJZTV010000225.1 GCA_021847385.1 Pseudomonadota bacterium
ATCACGCCGTTCACGTTCACCCCCATCAGCGCCGCCACCTCGCGCGATTGCGCGGTCGCGCGCATGGCGCGGCCCAGGCGGGTCTTCTGCACGGTGAACCACAGGCCGAGCATGACCACGATGGACAGCGCGACGATGAAGAGTTGCAAGGTGCTGACATGGGCGCCGAACAGCGCGTGGCTATCCTGGGGCAGCAAGGGCGGGAACGCGATGTACTGCCGGCCCCAAATCAGCATCGCGACGTTCTGCAACACGATGGACAGGCCGATCGCGGTGATCAACGGTGCCAGGCGCGGCGCATTGCGCAACGGCCGATAGGCCAGGCGTTCGATGCCGAAACCGAGCAGCATGCAGACCGGCACCGCGACCAGCACGCCACCGAGCACGATGACGATGCCGGGCAGATCGGGCGCCACGCCCATCAAGGCGCCGATCACCGCCAGTGCCACCATGGCGCCCATCATGGTCACCTCGCCGTGGGCGAAGTTGATCAATTCGAGAATGCCGTAGACCATGGTGTAGCCCAACGCGACCAGCGCGTAGATGCTGCCGAGCACCAGGCCGTTGATGAGTTGCTGTATGAAGATATCCATTGCTTGCTCCCCTCCCCCTCTGGGGTCTATGCCCTTTGGGTAGAGGGGCCGAGGGTGAGGGAACGCAGCTTGCGGCCAGCCTGATTTCCCTCACCCCCACCCCTGATGAAACCCCTACCCTTCGGTATCTCCCAGGGGGAGAGGGGATTCATTGTTTAACCGTCTCCAGCACGGCCCAGGCACCGTTCTTCACCTGGTACAGCGTGACCGAGCCGCCGGTGATATCGCCCTTCTTGTCGAAGCGGATATGGCCGGTCACGCCCTGCAGATCGGTCTTCGGCAATTCGGCCACCACCTTGGCCGGATCGGCCGTGTTCGCCCGCCGCATCGCGTCGACCAGGACATAGGCGGCGTCGTAGGCATAGGGCGCATAGACCTGGATCGGGCCGTATTTGGCCTCGAATTTCCGTTTGAACTCGGCCCCGCCCGGCATCGCGTCGAGCGGCAGGCCGGGCAGCGAGGCCACCGTGCCCTCGGCGTCGGCGCCGGCCAACTTGAGGAAGTTCACATTCTGGATGCCGTCGCCGCCGAGCAGCTTGGCGTTCAGGCCCAGGCGTTTCATCTGCTGCGCCATCGGCCCACCCTGCGGGTCCATGCCGCCGAAGAACAGCACATCGGGGCCCTTGCCCTTGATCGAGGTCAGGATCGCGGTGAAATCGGTCGCATGGTCGTTGGTGAATTCGCGCGCGACGATCTCGCCGCCGGCCGCCTTCACCGCCTTCTCGAATTCGTCGGCCAGGCCCTGACCGTAGGCGGAGCGGTCGTCGATGACCGCGATCTTCTTCGCGCCCATGGCCTTCACCGCGAACTGGCCGAGCACTTTGCCCTGCTGCTCGTCGTTGGTCATCACGCGGAACGCCGTCTTGTAGCCTTGCGCGGTGTAGGCGATGGCGGTGGCCGAGGGCGACACCTGCGGGATGCCGGCGTCGGCATAGAGTTTGGAGGCGGGGATGCTGGTGCCGGAGTTCAGATGGCCGACCACGCCGACCACGCCGGTATCGACCAGCTTTTGCGCGACCACGGTGCCGGTCTTGGGATCGGCCTGGTCGTCCTCGCCGATCAGCTCCAGCTTGACCGGCTTGCCGCCGAGGTTCAGGCCCTTGGCATTCAACTCCTCGATCGCGAGGCGGGCGCCGTTCTCGTTGTCCTTGCCGAGGTGGGCCTGCGGCCCGGTCAGCGGCGCGACCGAACCGATCTTGATGACATCGCCGGCGGTTTCGGACTTCTGGCCGCAACCGGCGACTGCGACAAGGGTGACCAGTAAAGCGGAAACGGTGGTGAAACGCATGCCTTAGGCCTGTCCTGTCTGGTTTTCAACGGTGCGATTTATACCACAAAGCACCCGCAGCCGAGACAGGCTGGCCGGCGCGACCGGCAATAAAAAAGGCCGGACGCGCCGGCCTTTTCCAGGATCGCGCACCGCTTACAGCGACAGGATCCACTTGGCGATCGCATGCGCGTCGGCATCCGGCACTTGCGGCGCGGGCGGCATCGGCACGGCGCCCCAGGCACCCTTGCTGCCGTTCTTGATCACGCCGACGACGGCGTCTTGAGCCTTGGCGTTGCCCTTGTACTTCTTGGCCACATCGGCGAAGGCCGGGCCGACGACCTTCTTGTCGACCTGGTGGCAGCTCAAGCAACTGTATTTCTGCGCCAAGGCTTGGCTGGCAGAAGCGGTGCCGGCGCTGAAGGCCAGGGCCAGGGCGGCAGCGGTAACGATCAGTTTCATTCGATTCTCCTAGTGGTAACACACAGCGAAATGCACCGGGTACAGGTGGCGGGACAATGTTATACAAAGCCTACACGGCTGGAAATAGCCTGGGGATCGTGCGTTTGGACTACTCCATATGGGTAATTAACGCCATCCCGCCCGGCGCCGTTGACGGCTTGCGACAAATTGCCGCAGGCCGACCAGGCCGCTCAATCCGGCATCGCCAGCAATTTACGGCTCACCCGCACGATCAAGTGCTTCTCCGCCTCGCCGATCACGTAGGGCGGCATGAAGTAGACGCTATTGCCGATCGGCCGCATGAACACCCCCTCGGCCAAGGCCCGCTCGTGCCAGGTCCGGGAAAAGCCGGGCTTGGCGTCTTTCACGTCGAAGGCCCAGATCATGCCCAGGTGGCGGAAGTGCGCCACCCGCGGGTGGTCCGCCACCTCGGCCAGCAGCGCGGTCAAGTGCGCGGCCTTGTCGCGGTTGGCCTCGATCACCTTGCCGCCCTCGAACAGATCGAGCACCGCCAAGGCGGCGCGGCAGGCCAGGGCATTGCCGGTATAGGAATGCGAGTGCAAAAAACCGCGCGCGGTATGGTCGTCGTAGAAGCCGGCGTAGACCGCCTCGCTACACAGCACGGCGGACAGCGGCAGATAACCGCCGGTGATGCCCTTGGACAGGCACATCAGATCGGGCCGGATGCCGGCCTGCTCGCAGGCGAACAGCGTGCCGGTGCGGCCGAAGCCGACCGCGATCTCGTCGGCGATCAAGTGCACGCCGAAGCGGTCGCACAGCGCGCGCGCCTGTTGCAGATAGGCCGGGTGATACATCGCCATGCCGGCCGCGCCCTGGACCAAGGGCTCGACGATCAAGGCCGCCGTGGTGTCGGCGTGCTGCGCCAAATGCCGCTCCAGGTC
>JAJZTV010000226.1 GCA_021847385.1 Pseudomonadota bacterium
CAGGCACCGCCTCACGCCTACCCCGTATCCCTTCGGAGTTCGGCCGGACGCGGCTTGAACAAGCCGCCTGCGGCCACTATACTGCCGGACTTTTCGTGCTCGGGCTAGGCTAGGTGCGAAACCAGCCGTCTAGAAAGCTGGCCGAGTGGTCGAAAATGGGCTGCACAGCCCATTTCAGTGAAGGCTAACCTGGCAAAGCCAGGTTAAGCGCGCCACGCGCGGCCGGAACTAAAGCGCCGGCAATGGCGCAGCTTGAACAGCAGTGAAAGGTCATCTGGAGAGGTGGCTGAGTGGTCGAAAGCGCCGGACTCGAAATCCGGTGTACGGTTCTCCGTACCGTGGGTTCGAATCCCACCCTCTCCGCCAAACAAGAAAGCCGGTCCCGCGTGGGTCGGCTTTTTTTCTTTACCCCACACACGATTTATCGAGACATAACGATCAACGTTGTTTGCCTCCCCAACGGCTAGACACTTGCTTTACAGCCGGCTGTGGCTAGAATTTGCACGGATAAATCTCGGCGAGCCATGACAAGGCTTGAATAATTTCGATCACAACCACTCCCACTTCGACCGCTTGCGATTCTTGAGGCACACGGCAATGAAAAAGATCTACTCCAAAGCCGCTACCCTTTTCATCACGACCAATGCCTGGGCGAACGGCGACCTGCCCAAAGTACCGAGCATGGTCTACCAACCCAAGGAAAGCGGCCGGTTGGCCGAGGCCGCAGCATTCAAGAGCACAACCACGACCATCGCCGCGGAACGACAGGTGCCCGCCTACGAGCCGGACTCAGCAACACCTGCCGACGGTCCCAAGAAGACGGGTGTCGTTCACACCCTGGCCGAGCCGGTGCAACTCGACCGATTGAAGTGGGAACAACTGGCCGACGGCGGTTATGCGGTCAAGGTCAAAGTGCATGCCGACCGGGCCAAGCGGCTGCGGCTGCATTTGCATATCGCTGGCAACTACGCCGCAATCCAAATTCGACTCAAGGGCAATGCGCCCGCATCGCAGATCGACTTGGTCACCGCCCACGTTTTTCCAAACGGAAATCTATGGCTGCCGGTCACCGATGGCGATGAAGTCATCCTCGAACTCTATACGCCTTCGCTCGCCGCACGCGAAGCCATGGCTTCGGCCGTACTGGACCAAGTGAACTATCAATACGCCTCGGCCGAAGGCGGACAATTCGCGGCATTGGGCCGAGCGGTATACCCCGAATACGATGTGACCTGCTGGTCGAAAGACCCCGCCTACAGCGTCTTGCTGAAGGGCGCGGCGGCCACGGCCAAGATCAATTATGTGTCGAGCACCGGAGGGTCTTACATGTGTACCGGCACGCTGCTGGCCGATCGCGGCAACACAGGTACACCGTGGTTCACCACCGCCAACCACTGCATCGGCGACCAGTACGAGGCCGATAGCCTAAATGCAGAATGGTTCTACCAGGCCACGGCCTGCGGCAGCGTCAGTACCGACAGCCGATACCAAAAGACCTATGGCGGCGCGCAATTGATATGGACCAATTACTATTACGACGCCTCCTTCCTGAAACTCAACAGCAACCCGCCCAGCGGCGTGATCTACGCAGGCTGGGACTCCAACACCCCAAGCACCGGCCTGAAAGTATGGGGCATCCACCACCCCAAGGGCGATCACACTATGGCGAGCGTCGGTAACGTCGTTGCGACCAACGTGCCTGCCCTCATCGATGGCGGAGACCGCGAACTGCATGAGATGCAATACACCTACGGCGGGACGGAACCGGGCAGCAGCGGCTCCGGCTTTTTCTCAACCGACGGCACCAGCTTGTTCTGGCGCGGCACGCTCTCCGGCGGCCCCAGCTACAATTATCAAATCTCGCTCTATAGCCCGTTCAGCAGCTACTACAACAACATCAAGTCCTATATCTATCCAAACACAGCGACGCCTAGCCCCTCGCCGACACCATCCCCTACCCCCACGCCCACACCGACTCCAACACCGAGCCCGACGCCGACGACGACACAGTTCACCGTCACCGGCAGTCTGAGCGGCGCGGGCCTGGGCAGTGACAGCCTGAGCCTTGGCATGTCGGGCGAGAATTGCACGGTCAATGGCAGCACCTATACCTGCACCATCCCGACCACCAGCACCTCGACGACCTGCGGCCCGCTCATACCGGCCATCGTGCGCAAGCGTAAGAGCTCGAATTCGAAAGCCAGCCCACAAATCGTGGACAACTTCGCGGCCAGCCCGACCAGCTTCACGCCCACTTCCGGCGGCAAGATCGGCAGCGCATGCAATGGCCAAACCTTCAACCAAGCTATCGCTATCACCAAGAGGGGGCTGTCGTTCGACGAACAGGCGGCAAAACTGCTGGATTGCGCCGAAACCATCGCCAGCAGCGCCTTCCCACCCGGCAGCGGCTATGCCCAATACGACTCGATGGTGGGCAGTTCGGTGGCCGGCGCCGCATCGGTCGAGCGCACGTATACCGCAACCAACTGGGGCAGTGCCGTGGTGCGCCTATCCGCCACCGACACGACATCGAACTTCTATTACTACCGCGCACCAGGTAGCGGCTGGGCTAGCCTGGGCGATCTCGAATCGATCAACAGCCTATATTGCCATGCCTGGTAGGGTGGCGGATGCGCTCTACGACGCGGGTGTCCGGCACGAGCGATCGGGTAAGCTCGCAGCGGCCTTGAGCGCCTACCGCGAGGCCCTGCAAGCCGACCCTACGCATCTATTCGCTGCAATCAACCTCGGCGGCCTGTTCGCCGAGACCGGCGAACTCACCGGGGCCGAACAGGTTTACCGCGCCGGCCTCGAACATCACCCCCGCTCCGCCGATCTATTGAATGGCCTCGGCTACATCTACCTGACGCTCGGCCGCGACGACGCGGCGAAGACCTGCCTAGAACAAGCCGTGTCGGTCGCGCCGGAATTGCTGCAAGCCCGACTGAACCTCGCCAGCCTGTTTCTGAAGACAAACCGTACCGCCCGCGCCCATGCCCAGGCCAAGCTGGCCACCGTGCAGCACCCCGGCTCGGCCCAAGCCTGGACCCGGCTGGGCGAGACCGAACGCGCCGCCGGCCATGTTGAGGCCGCCCACGCCGCCTTCGCCCAGGCGGCCGCGCTGGCGCCGGACGATATGTATATCCGACTGCTGCTGAGCACGACCCATCCGGCCCTGCGCCAAGCGCTGATCGGCAAGACCGTGGTCCTGCGCCGCCAC
>JAJZTV010000227.1 GCA_021847385.1 Pseudomonadota bacterium
GAATCTGTTCTAGACCTGGCTCGAGAGCAATCACTTGCAGTTCCTGAGCGGCTCCATAGATGTCGTGGATGATAGCACGGCCGAGCGAGACACGAACCGCCGAGGTCAATTCGTCGACATCCTGGCTGCGCGCGCCGTGCTCGGCCAGCGCCTCCAAGATGCTGCGCAGGTCGCGGATGTGCACCCCCTCCTCCAACAGGTTTTGCAGTACCCGCTGCACGGTGGAGACCGGCAAGAGCTTGGGCGTCAGTTCCTCGACCAGCTTGGGTGTCTGCTGCGCGAAGTGATCGAGCAATTGCTGCGTCTCCTCGCGCCCCAATAGCTCCGGCGCATGCTCGTTGATGACCTTCGACAGATGCGTAGCCACCACCGTGCTGGCATCGACCACGGTATAGCCATAGCTCAAGGCCTGCTCCCGCAGGCCCGGTTCGATCCACACCGCCGGCAGGCCATAGGCCGGATCGCTCGCAGCCTGTCCCTCGACCACACCGAACACCCGGCCCGGATTGATCGCCAGCAGCTTGCCGACCACGGCCTCGCCTTCGGCGACCGCCACCCCCTTGAGCAGGATGCGATAGCCATTCGGCCGCAATTGCAGGTTGTCGCGAATATGCACCGCCGGCACCAGGTAGCCCACGTCCTGCGCGATCTTCTTGCGGATACCGCGAATACGGCGCAACAGCTCGCCGTCCTGCGCACGATCGACCAAGGGCACCAGCCGATAGCCGACCTCCAGCCCCAATTGGTCGACGCTCTGCACGTCGCGCCAGCCGATCTCGACCGTCTCCTCCGCCGGCGGCGGCGCCTCGGCCACCGCCCGCGCCGCGGCCGCCTCGGCCTTGGCCCGCTGGTCCAGCGTATAACCGACGCCAGCCAGCGTCGCCCCCATCAGCAAGAAGGCCACATGCGGCATGCCCGGGATCAGGCCGAGCAGGGTCAGGATGCCGGCGGACAGGAAAATCGCCTGCGGCTTGCCGAAGATTTGCGCCAGCATCTGCTGGTTCAGGTCCTGCTCGGTCGACACGCGCGACACCACGATACCGGCAGCGGTCGAGATGATCAGCGCCGGCACCTGGGCGACCAGGCCGTCACCGATGGTGAGCAGGGTGTAATTATTGGCCGCCGTCGCCAAGCTCAGATCGTGCTGCAGCACGCCGACCAGCAGGCCGCCGATCACGTTGATCAGCATGATGATGATGCCGGCCACCGCATCGCCGCGCACGAACTTCGAGGCACCGTCCATCGAACCGTAGAAGTCCGCCTCTTGCGCCACCTCGGCCCGGCGCTTGCGCGCCTCGTCCTCGCCGATCAGGCCGGCGTTGAGATCGGCGTCGATCGCCATCTGTTTGCCCGGCATCGCGTCCAAGGTGAAGCGGGCGCCCACCTCGGCGATCCGGCCGGCACCCTTGGTGATGACCACGAAATTGATGATCACCAGGATGATGAACACCACCAGGCCGACGGCGTAGTTGCCGCCGACCAGGAAATGGCCGAACGACTCGATCACCTTGCCCGCCGCATCCGGCCCGGTATGGCCTTCCAGCAGCACGATCCGGGTCGAGGCCACGTTGAGCGACAGCCGCAGCAGCGTCGTCATCAACAGCACCGTCGGAAAGATCGAGAACTCCAAGGGTTTCAGCGTGTAGAGCGCGATCAACAACACGATCATCGACAACGCGATGTTGAAGGTGAACAGCAAGTCGAGCAGGAACGGCGGCAAGGGCAAGATCATCATGCCCAGAATCATGATGACCAGCATCGGCGCCGCTAGACGCTGCCACTGCAGGCCGGTCATGGTTGCCGCCTCGGCCATTTACGCCGCCTGCCCTTCCGGGTCCAACTCGGTCGGCACCAGCCAATCGCTCGGCATGGCCGGCGTCATGCCCGACTGCTTGAGCTGATAGACGTAAGCCAGCACCTGCGCCACAGCAGTGAACAGCGTGCCGGGAATGGTGTCGCCGATCTCGACGTGGCTGTGCAAGGCACGCGCCAACGGCGGCGCCTCGACGATAGGCACACCGTGTTCGCGCGCGATCTCCTTGATCCGCGCCGCCACCAGCTGGCTGCCCTTGGCCACCACCTGCGGCGCATTCATCCGCTTGTTGTCGTACTTCAGCGCCACGGCGTAGTGGATCGGGTTGGTCACCACCACCTCGGCCTTGGGCACCTCGGCCATCATCCGCCGGCGCGCCATCTCGCGCTGCAGACGGCGGATACGCCCCTTGATCTGCGGATCGCCCTGGGTCTGCTTGTTCTCGTCGATGACCTCCTGCTTGGTCATGCGCAGCTTGTAGTAGTAGTGCCAAAGCTGGAATGGCACGTCGATCATTGCGATCAAGGCAAAGGCCCCCGCCGCCGCCAAGAAAATCTGCATCGCGATCCAGCCGGTATGGACCATCGCCGCATCGAGCGGCTGCGAGGCCAGGCTCAGCAAGTCGCCGGTCAGCCGCCACAGCATCCAGCCCGACATGCCGCCGATGACCGCACTCTTCAAAATAGCCTTGAATAGCTCGATGCCGGACTGCACGGAAAATAGGCGGGCGATGCCTTGCAGCGGATTGATGCGGTCGAGGTTGAATTCGAGCGCTTGGGTGGAAAAGTTCCAACCGGAGATCAGCAGATTGGCCGCGATGGTGGCCACGACCATGGCCAAACCGAACGGCGCAAAGGTGACCAGCATGTCGCGCGCCGCGTTGAACAAGGTCAGCCCCATCAGATGGGGATCCATCGCCTCGGCCCGGCCGAAGGTATAGACATTCAGCATCATGTCATGCAGGCCTTGGTAGAAATAAGACCCCATCAGGGCGATGGTCACGACGCCGGTCATCAAAATGGCGAAGGTGGATAGCTCCCGCGAGTGCGGCACATTGCCTTGCTCGCGCGCCTGCTCGATCTTGCGGCCTGTTGCCGCTTCCGTTCGTTCGAGGTCGCTATCTTCCGCCATCCGTTTTCAGCCCCTAAGCTGGGTGCTGCTTATAGAAATATTCGGGGGAGTTTAGCATGGGAAACGCAGCCTGGCCCGGGCAAAAAACAAACGGCCCAGGCGCTTGCCTGGGCCGTTTGCGCGTAAGCGGGTACTAGCTTAACCGCGCTCAGTGGGCCTGCACGCCAGGGCCGAAGAAACGGTAGCCCAGACGCATCTGACGGCTACGTTCCAGCCGCTTTTTGCCCACCTCGTCGGTGAAGCTGCCGGCGATGCCGGCATAGGCCTTGGCCGCCC
>JAJZTV010000228.1 GCA_021847385.1 Pseudomonadota bacterium
GATCTTATTCAACGGCGTCTCTTAGAGATCGAGCAGGGCATCGAGCTTGGCGGCACAAATGAAATCGCTTTGGTTGCGGCCGCCGCTCTGCGGCTGAACGCGCACTATGTGCGCATTAGCCTTCATCGAAGCGATTTCCCCTGGTTCCATGTCTCGCATCACAGATCGAACAGGGCGTCGATCTTGGCTGCACAAATGAAATCGCTTTCAGACAGTCCGTCGATCGCGTGGGTGACGTATTCCACCCGGCAGGTGTTGTAGCCGACGGCGAGGTCGGGGTGATGGCCCTGCTGATGCGAGACCCAGGCGATCGCATTGACGAAGGTCATGGTCACGTAGTGGTCGGCAAATTTGAAGTCGCGCCGCAGCTTGCCGTCGACGACTTGCCAGCCCTTGAGCTCGGGCAGCAACTTGGCGATTTGCTCGGCGGACAAGGGCGGCACGCCGCCCTCGCAGGGTTTGCATTTGCCTTTGGCCAGATCGCAGAAATTGTCGCTCATGCTGGGTTCCTCTCAGGTCTTGTCGTTATGGGGTTTGCAGCCGGCCGATGCGTTCAGCCGCCTTCGGGTGGCTATCGTAGAACAACGAGTAGATCGGGTCGGGGGTAAGCGTGGTGGCGTTGTCGCGATACAGCTTGACCAGGGCCGAGACCAACTGGCTGGCATCGGCCTGCCGCGCGGCATAGGCATCGGCCTCGAATTCGTGCTTGCGCGAATACAGGCTCATCAACGGCGTGATCGGGAACAGGAACACCGGTGAGACCAGCAGGAAGAGGGCGAGCGCGGTGGCATCGGACTGGGCCATGACGCCAAGGTCCTGATAGAACCAGGGGGCGGCCTTGAGTTGAGCGAGCACGTACAGCAGGCCGAGGCTAAGCGCAGCCAGCAGGCTGATGCGCTTGGCCACGTGCTTGAGCCGATAGTGGCCGAGTTCATGCGCGAGCACGGCCTCGACCTGCGCCGGCGACAGTTGCTTGAGCAGGGTGTCGAAGAACACGATGCGCTTGGCCGCGCCCAGGCCGGTGAAGTAGGCATTGCCGTGGCTGCTGCGGCGCGAGCCGTCCATCACGAACACCCCTTGCGTGGCGAAGCCGCAGCGGGCGAGCAGGCCCTCGATGCGTTCGCGCAGACCGGTATCGTCGAGTGGCGAGAACTTATTGAACAACGGTGCGATGACGGTGGGGTAGAGCGCCAGCATCAGTACGTTGAAACCCATCCAGGTCAGCCAGACGTAGAACCACCAGTATTCGCCCATGGCCCCCATCAGCCAGAGCACGGCCAGGATCAGCGGCCCGCCCAGCAGAAGGCCGAGCGCGGCCTGTTTGGCATGGTCGGCGACGAAGCCGGCCAGGCTTTGCCGGTTGAAGCCGAATTGGGCCTCGACCTTGAATTGGCGGTAGAGCGCGGCCGGCAATTCGCTGATCGTGAGCAGGGCCATCATGGTCAGCAAGAAGGCGGTGCCATGGAGCAATTCGTTGTCGAACCAATTGGCGCTGGCGACATAAAGCCGGTGCAGGCCGCCGCCCAGGGTCAGTGCGATCAGCACGCCCGTTTCGATGGCAAGCTGCACCAAGGCGGGGCGCATTTTGGCCAGGGTGTAGGCCGCGGCCTTTTGATGATCGGCCAGGTCGATCTCGCCGGCGAAGGCGGTGGGCGGCTGTTCACGATGTTGCCAGACATGGCGCATCTGGCGGAGCGCGAGCCAGAGCCGAAGGCCGAAGGTGACGATGACGGCGGCGAGGAACAACTTCGTGAAAAACGGCATGAAATGGGGCTTTGATGACGCGATGAAGTCGATTATGCCACAATGGACGGCCCTGATTTCGAGGTGGTTTTTATGGCGCAAGATGCGAACAATCTGGTCTGGGTCGATATGGAAATGAGCGGTCTGGACCCCGACAACGACCGGGTATTGGAGGTTGCGTTGATCGTGACCGACAGCCAGCTCAACATCCTGGAAGAGGCGCCGGTCCTCGTGGTCCACCAGGCCGATTCGGTGCTGGATGCGATGGATGCGTGGAACAAGGGCACCCACGGCAAGTCCGGGCTGATCGACAAAGTGAAGGCCTCGCCGCTGTCCGAGGCGGAGGTCGAGGCGCAGATGATCGCCTTCATGCAAAAGCACGTGCCGTCGCGCGGCTCGCCGATGTGCGGCAATTCGATCTGCCAGGACCGCCGCTTTTTGGCGCGGCATATGCCCAAGCTGGAGGCTTACTTCCATTACCGCAACCTCGATGTCTCTACCTTGAAAGAACTGGCCAAGCGCTGGCGGCCGGGGCTGATGGAGGGCTTCGTCAAGGAGAACAATCACACGGCGCTGGCGGATATTCGCGAATCGATCGCGGAATTGCGCTATTACCGCGAACATTTCATCCGGGAGACATAAGCGCCCGTTACAGTGTCCGGCTGACAAGCGGGCTTCGGCCGGAATCTGGCCTGGAACTTGCTGACGATAGATTGTTGAAATGCCTTAGAAGAAAGGGAAGACAAGATGTTGAAGCCGGGCACGTCCTATACGGTCGAGGTCAATCCACGCATTCCGCACAGGCTGGCGCGTTTGAGCGAGCTGGCCGAGAACCTTTGGTATAGCTGGGATCGGCCGACGCGCACGCTGTTCGCCCGCTTGCATCCCGGTCTATGGGAGGCCGTCGGTCATAACCCCAAGACCTTCCTGAAGCGGGTGGACGAAGAGCGCCTGAACGAGGCGGCGGAGGATCATGTCTTCCTCGGCAACTACAACCGGGTGCTCTCGGCCTACGACACCTATCATGGCGAGCCGCTGCGCCTGCAAATGCCGATTGGCCTGAAACCGGGCGATCTGATCGCCTATTTCTGCGCCGAATTCGGTTTCCACGAAAGTTTTCCGATCTATTCCGGCGGCCTGGGTATCTTGGCCGGCGACCACTGCAAGGCGGCGGCCGACATGCGCCTGCCCTTCGTCGCGGTCGGCCTGTTCTACCGCCAGGGCTATTTCTCGCAACGGATCGACAACGACGGCAATCAGGTCGCGACCTATACCGATTCCGATTTCGACGACCTGCCGGTCGAGCCGGCCCGGCACGACGATGGCAGCGAGGTGCATATCCATGTCGAGATGCCCGGGCGCTTGGTCGAGGTCAAGGTCTGGCTGGCCAAGGTGGGTCTCAACAAGCTGTATCTGCTCGACACCGACCTGCCCGGCAACATCCCGGAGGATCGCTATATC
>JAJZTV010000016.1 GCA_021847385.1 Pseudomonadota bacterium
ATCTCGCTACTACGGCCAGGCCGCCGATGGCACGGTCAGCTATAACCACCTGAGCCCGAAGCTGGGCGCGACCTATGCGCTGACCCGGCAGGCCGATCTCTATGCCTCGTACAACCACGCCTTTCGCGCGCCGTCCGAGGGCCAGTTGTTCCGCGCCTCGGCGGCGACCAGCGCGGCGCTGGCCCAGTTGGCGGCGCAGTCGGCCCTGGGCCTGAAGCCGGTGAAGGTGAATCAGTACGAGGCCGGGCTACGCGGCAAGGCGGCTGGCTTCGACTACCAGTTGGCGGCCTACCGCATCGACAAGACCGACGACATCCTGAGCTACAAAGACCCGGTCACCAGCGCCACCCAGTCGGTCAATGCCGGCCAAACCCGGCATCAGGGCGTCGAGGCCGGCCTGGGCTGGCCGTTGACCAAGGCGCTGCGCTTCGATACCGCACTGTCCTATGCCAAACACAGCTACGAGGAATGGCGCGTGTCGGCGACGACCGACTACAGCGGCAAGGAGATGGAGGCGGCGCCACGCTTCATCGCCAATACCCGGCTGACCTGGCAGCCGACGCCCGCCGGCCGCGTGCAGTTGGAGTGGCTGAGCCTCGGCAGCTATTGGATGGATCAAGCCAACACCGCCAAGTATGATGGGCACGATTTATTCAACCTGCGCGGCAATTGGACCTTGAGCAAGCAGCTGGCCTTGTATGGCAGCGTGCAAAACCTGGCCGACAAGCGTTTCGCCGAGAGCGCATCGCTTACCTCCGGCAGCAACGTCTATGCGCCGGGCTTGCCGCGCACCTTTTATATCGGGCTGGAATCGAAGTGGTAAGACGATTGCTGTTGATCGCGGCCTTGGCCGTGGGTTGGGCACAGGCCGCGCCGCCCAAGCACGATATGGCCGCAATGTGGTCGGCCCAGCAGGCCGTGGCGCGGCCCCTGGCTGTGGCGGCTGCCTTCGACGGCGCCGGCCGGCTGTGGCTGGCGCGGGTCGAAAGCGGCCAGTTGAAGGTCGCCCAATCCGAGGACAACGGCCGGCACTTCACCTGGCCGGTCACGGTGAATGCGCTGCCGGAGACGATCGCCGCCGAGGGCGAGAGCCGGCCGCAGATCGCCGTTGCCGCCGACGGCACGGTGCACGTGCTGTGGAATATCGCCTTGGCCAAACCCTATACCGGCCATGTCCGCTACAGCCGTTCGACCGACGGCGGGCGTAGCTTCAGTGCGCCGATCACGGTGAACGACGACCGCGCCGAGATCAGCCACCGTTTCCCCGCGTTGCTGGTCGCCGGCCAACGCGTGCTGATCGCCTGGCTCGACGCGCGCGAGCGCCAGGCCGCGCTCGCGGCCGGCGAGAAGTTCGCCGGCGCATCGCTCTATGTCACGGAATCGACCGATGGCGGCGCCAGCTTCGGCGCGAACCGCCGCGTCGCGGCGCATAGTTGCGAGTGCTGCCGTCTGGCCGTGGCTTGGCGTGGCAATGAAGCGATGGCCTTCTGGCGCCAGGTGTTCGACGGCAATGTACGCGACTTCGCGCTGGCCGATTTGAGCGAGCCCGAACAGCTCATGCGCGCCAGCGACGACGATTGGCATATCGACGGCTGCCCGCATCACGGCGGCGCCTTGGCCGCCGATGGGCAGGGTGGCCTGCACCTGGTCTGGTTCACCCAAGGCCGGGCTCGGCAGGGCCTGTTCTACCGCCGCTATGACCGCCAGAGCTTCTCCGCCCCGTATAAGTTTGGCAACGACGCGGCCCAGGCTGCGCATCCCGCGGTCATCGCCAGCGGCCGCACGATTACGGTGGCCTGGTTGGAATATGACGGCCAAGCCAATCGCGTGTGGACGATGCAATCGCGCGACGGCGGCCGGCATTGGGCCCAGGCCCGCAGCCTCGCAAGTAGCGAGGGGACCGTCGATTACCCGATCCTGCTGGCCCGCCAGGGCAAGCCTTGGCTGGTCTGGCATAGCGAGCGCGAGGGCCTGCAGGCGATGGCGGTGGTGCAATGAGGCGGCGGCTCCGATTCGGCTTGATGTTGCTTGCGTTGAGCGCGGGTTGGGCCCTGGCCGGCGCGCCCAAGCCCTTCGCCGCCGACACGCCGGCCGAGTTGGCCAAGCGTTTCGCCGGCAAGCCCTATCTGCTGGCGTTTTGGTCGGTCGACTGCCCGCACTGCCAGGGCGAGTTGGAACTGTTCGCCCGGCTGTTGCGCGAGCGGCCCGACCTGCCCGTGTCGCTGGTTTCGGTCGATGCGCCCGAGTTGGCGCCGCAAGTGGCTGCGCGCCTGGCCGAGTTGGGCTTGGGTGATGCCGACAACTGGCAATTCGCCGATGCGCGGGCGGCGCGGCTGCGTTTCGCTATCGACCGTCAATGGCGCGGCGAGCTGCCGCGCAGCTATTGGTTCGATGCGGCGCACCGGGTGCAGGGCGTCAGCGGTGCGGTGAGCGAAGCGGCGTTGCGCCGCTGGCTCGAACCGGGCCTGGATTGAAGCGACGATGAACGGGACGCAGGATCGTGTGCTGCTCTGGGCGGTGTCGCTTTCCTTCGCCGTGCATGCGCTCGCCTTGACGCAACTTCATTTGGGCGACAAGGCGATGTCGATGGGTGGGGCGCTGCCCTTGACGGTGCAGTTGCTGCCGCCCATCGCGCCGGCACCGCCAACGGCCATGTCCCGGCCAGCCGTGCGGCCGGTGGCGACGAAACCACGCACGCAACCGAATTCGTCGGTGAGTGCCGAGGCACTGCCCGTCGCGCTGCCCGCGGCCAAGCCGGCCGAAACGGCAGCACCGCTGGCGCCGGTCGCGGCCCCGGCGGTGGCCGCATCCAGCCCAGCTCAGCCTAGCCCACCGGCAGCGGTGCTGCCGCCCCGCTTCGATGCCGACTATCTGGACAATCCGCGGCCCAGTTATCCCGCTTTGTCGCGCCGCCTGGGCGAAGAGGGCAAGGTGCTGTTGCGCGTTTGGGTCGGCGTCGATGGCCGAGCGCGCGAGGTGCAGGTGAAAGAGGGCAGTGGCTTTGCCCGGCTCGACCTGGCGGCGCGCGATGCGGTGGGACGCTGGCGCTTCGTGCCGGCGCGCCGAGGCGGCGAGGCCATCGACGGTTGGGTGTTGGTGCCGATCAGCTTCGCGTTGAACTAGGCGTTTATTTTCCGTGCAGGTAGCGCCGGTCGTCGAAGGTGCTTACCCACTCCGGTTTGTAGACGACCAGGATGGTGATCAGCATGCCGGTGGCAAAGGCCTCGGACCAGGCCATGAGCAGGTAGAACGGCAGGTAGTTTTCCAGTAGGTAGTTCAAGGGATAGGCGCCGGCCAGCGCGTCGAAACTGGTCGAGGCCAGACCTACGGCGGACACGGCCAAGGCGGAGCCGAAGAAACCGTTGAGAAAGACGTAGATGAACAAGTGGTTGGGCAGCTTGCGGTCGACCACGCGGTAGATCGCCCAGCTCAAGCCAATCGGCAGTGCGGCCATGATCAGCAAGTTGGCCGGGTAAGCGGCGAACTGGCCATTGAAGAGGGTGACGACGGCGAGGACGAGGCCGAGCCCGAAGAGCGCGAACCACGGGCCGAACATCAAAGTGAGCACGGTGGCGCCGAGCAGGTGGAAATCGAGCCCGGGTCGGATGCCGGCCTTGATCGACCACAGCATCAGCACGACGATGCAGGCGGCGGCGAAGACGTTGAGGTTGTCGCGATCGGCCAGCATGCGCCAGCGGGCTTGGCGCCAGATGCCATAGAACGCCAGGCCGGCCAGCGGCCAGAGCAGCCATAGCCATAAGGCGGGAATGTGGGCGGAGATCAGATTCATATCGGGGCTCGGCTATACTTCGGCGCATTTTATGCGGAAAGAAAATTTCATGCGCCTCGCCCTGTTCGATCTCGACAACACCTTGCTCGCCGGCGACTCCGATTTCGAATGGGCGCAATTTCTGATCGAAAAAGGCGTGCTCGACCGCGAGGTCTACGCGGCCCGCAACCAGCAGTTCTACGACCAGTACAAGGCCGGCACGCTGGATATCCATGAATTCCTCGATTTCCAATTGCAGCCGCTGGCCCGCCATCCGCGCGAACAGCTCGATGCCTGGCATGCCGAATTCATGAGCAGGAAGGTCATCCCGATGATCGCTCCCGGCACCGCGGCCTTGCTGCAAAAGCACGCGGCCGATGTCTGCGTGATCGTCACCGCGACCAACAGCTTCGTCACTGCGCCGATTGCCCGCCACTTGGGCGTCGAGCATCTGATCGCGACCGAGCCGGAGGCGATCGAAGGCGAATTCACCGGCCGCGTGGTCGGCACACCGTCGTTCCGCGATGGCAAGGTCAAACGCCTGGAACAGTGGCTGGCCCTGCAGGGCCAGGGGTGGGCCGATGTCGGCGACAGCTGGTTTTATTCCGATTCCCTCAACGACCTGCCGCTGTTGGCGCAGGTCCGCCACCCGGTGGCGGTCGATCCCGACGCCACGCTCAAGGGCCATGCCGAACAGGCGGGCTGGCCCATCATCAGTCTGCGTTGAACAAGCGGCGCATCAGGCCGTTGGCCGCATAAAAACTTTTTTACCGGCGCCGCCAAAACCACTTAAAAAAAGTGGTATATGTGTCATTTACATGAAACAGTTGTTCTAATGGTAGGAATTTAAATGACAATCTTCGGATCGATTCGAGAGGGGCTGTGCTAAAAACGAAGGTGATATCCGACTGGATCGATCTAGGGGGGTGCCGTTGACGTGCCGTAGCGAGCAAAGACGATCGGGCCACAGTTCTTGCCTAGGTGGCGAGAGGCGGCGTTAGGCGTGGCGAAAGGCCTGCTGTACAAGAAGCATGAGCACCCGCGCGGCATTGCTGCGCGGGCCTCGATCCGTGGCCTGACCTTGGGCTTCGCCATTGTGCTGGGGCTGGTCGTGTTGCTGGCGATCTATGCCTTGCTGGCCATGCATCAGATTCGGCAGGATATGGAATCGGCCGTCGGCATGTATAAAACCGAGGCGCGATTGGCCGAAACCATGTACCGGCTGGCGCATCGGCAAACCGAGGTCATGCAGGGCCTGGTGCACGAGCAGTCCCCCGCCCGACGGGCAGAGAAAGAACGCCTGTTGCGCGAACTGGATAGCCAATTCGAGGTACTGCGGCACAAACTGGCTGCGCTCGATTTGCGTCCGGCCGAGCGGGCCGTGCTGCAAGGCCAGGCCATCATGTCGGCCAAGTTGGCCGAAGACCGCAGCAAGCTGATGTCTTTGCTCGCGGCAGGCAAGGAGGGGGAAGCGGAGCACTTCCTGCTGGACCGCGTGATGGCCGACCAGGCGCAGGTCATTCAGGCGCTCAATCAATTTACCTACATCCAGGACGACGAGACGGCAGACATCCTGCTCGGCGACCGGCGCCGGCACCAAACGGCCGTCAACGGGATCGTGACGGCCGGACTGGCGGCCTTGTTGTTGGGCGCTTGGGTGGCCTATGGCGTACGCCGGCGGATAGGGAAGCTGCTGCACGGCATCGAAGTGGCGAGCGATCAACTCGAGGCGAGCCTGCGGACGTCGTTTTTCCAGAAACGCGCGCTCGATGAACACGCCATTGTCAGCATTGCCGATGTCAATGGCCGGATCACCTATGCCAACGACCGTTTTTGTCAGATCAGTGGCTACAGCCGCGACGAGTTGATCGGCCAAAGTCATCGCATCCTCAAATCCGGGCTGCATCCACCGGCGTTCTTCGACGCTTTGTGGATCACCATCGCCAGCGGTAAAGTTTGGCAGGGCGAAGTCTGCAACCGGCGCAAGAACGGTGAGCAATACTGGGTCTACAGCACGATCGTGCCCTATCTGGACGAGTATGGCCTGCCCTACCAATACGTTTCGGTGCGCACGGACATCACCGAACTCAAGCGCTCGGTCGAGCAGAATCGGCTGCTGGCAGGGGCCATGGAGCAGACCGACGAGGGCGTTTTCATCGTCGATGCCAAACAGCCGGAGATCCCGCTGATCTATGTCAATCATGCCTTCGTGCAGATGACCGGGTATGCGCGCGACGAATTGCTCGGCAGGAATTACCGTTTCCTGGAGGGCGAGGCCGCCAACCAACTGGCCTTGAACCTGTCCGGCGACAGTCTGGACGATTCGAAATCGATCCGCGTCGTGCTCCGCAGTTATCGCAAGAATGGCGAATCGTTCTGGTGCGAATTGGTCATTGATCCGATTCGGGATGCAGCCGGCCAATTGACCCATTTCATCGGTATTGCCGAGGACATCACCGAGCGCATGGAACGGGACGAATCGTTACGGCGCTTCCGTGCCGCGCTCGATTCGTCGGCGGATGCGATCTATCTGGTCGATATGCAAACCATGCGTTTCATCGACGCGAATCGAACCGGCTGGGAAACGCTGGGCTATACGTCGGAGGAGCTGTTCACGCTTGGGCCGGCCGATATCCAACCCCAGAATGCGCAGCCGGATTTGGTCGAGATGTTCGAACATGCCGGTGACGACGCGGGGGAAGGCAGTGTGATCGAGACGGTGCATCAACGCAAGGACGGCACGCAGTTTCCGGTCGAGGTATTGCTCCGGCCGATCCAGTCCGACGAAGGCTCCTTGATGATCGCGGTGGTCCACAACATCAGCACACGGAAGAAGGCCGAGGAAAAGCTGCTGCAAGCCAAGCTCATGGCGGAGCAGGCCAATCAGGCCAAGACCGATTTCCTGTCCAATATGAGCCACGAGCTGCGCACGCCGCTGAATGTCATATTGGGTTTTGCCCAGCTGCTGCAAATGAAGCGCGGCGTCGACGCCGGCGTGCAAGAGAATGTCAGGGAGATCGTCAAGGCCGGCCGGCATTTGCTGGAGTTGATCAACGAGGTGCTCGATCTGGCCCGGATCGAGTCCGGTCGCATCAGCTTGCAAATCGAGCCGGTCCGCTGTTTGGACATCGTGAACGAATGCGTTGGCCTGATGCAGCCCTTGGCCAAGCAACGCGGCATCGATCTGCAGGTCGATCTCGGTGAACTGGATGCCTCGGTTCGGGTGTCGGCCGATGCGGTCCGGCTCAAGCAGGTGATGCTCAATCTGCTGAGCAACGCGATCAAATACAACCGGCCGCAAGGTTCGGTGACCTTCACAGTCCGGCCGGTGGCAAAGGATAGGATTTGCTGGTCTGTCGTGGATACGGGTTTGGGGATTTCCGCCGACCAGCAGTCCCAGGTATTCGAGCCCTTTAGCCGTCTAGGCATGGAACGGACCGGCGTGGAAGGCACCGGTATCGGCCTGGTCATCAGCAAGCGCTTGATCGAGGCCATGCACGGCCAGATCGGTTTTGAAAGCGAGCCGCAAGTAGGTAGCCGGTTTTGGGTGGAGTTGGCGCAGGCCAAGGTCTTGGACGAGTCGCCATTGGCGCAGGTGTGGGGCATGGAATCGGCCCCGGCACTCATGCAGATCGAAAATCCGGGGCACGGCGTGGTGCTCTATATCGAAGACAACCCGGCCAATCTGAAATTGATCGAGCGGATGATGCAGGGGCGTCCGCACTTGCTGCTGATTACGGCCCACACCCCGAAGCTGGGACTGGAGTTCGCCTTCGTGCATCGGCCTGGCTTGATCTTGCTGGACATCAATATGCCGATCATGGACGGCTATGAGGTATTGAAGCGGCTGCGGGCCGACCCGGCGACCGCTTCGATCCCGGTCGTTGCAGTGACCGCGGCGGCGATGCCGCGCGATATGGAGAAGGCGAGGGCGGCGGGTTTTCAAGACTATTTGACCAAACCCGTCGATATCCGGCGCCTATATGGGGTGTTGGATTCGGTATTCGGTGCAAGTGAGGAATCCGGGTATGAACGCGGCAGTAAGTTTTCTTGATTTCAACCAGTGGAAGGTGGGCGGTATCGTCGTCCTGGATGACGAGCCGGCCAACGTCAGCCTACTGGTCCAGTTATTGCGCGAGAGCGGCCACACCAACGTGCACGGACTGAACGACCCGCGGCAATTGATGGAATTGCTCGACCAGCATGCCATCGATCTCCTGCTGCTCGACCTGAAGATGCCCCATCTCGATGGCTATCAGATCATCGAACAAGTGCAGTCTCTGGAGTACCCGCCCTGCGTGCTGGTGCTGACCGCCCATGTCGACCGGGACAGCCGGCTCCGGGCGTTGAAGCTGGGCGCGCGCGATTTCGTGCCCAAGCCATTCGATGCCGAGGAACTGCTGACTCGGGTGCGCAATTTGGTCGAGATGCGGCGTTCGCAGGCGAGCCTGCGCCAGCAGAACAAGACCTTGGAGACGCATGTGCGTGAGCGCACGCAGGAGATCCACGACACGCGGCTGGAGATCATTCGCCGGCTCGGCCGGGCGGCGGAATTCCGCGATAACGAAACCGGCCTGCATATCATCCGCATGAGCAAGATCTCGCAGATCGTCGGTCGCGCGGCAGGCATGAGCGTGCCGGAGGCGGAGCTGCTGCTCAACGCCAGCCCCATGCACGACATCGGCAAGATCGGCATCCCCGATCGGATCTTGCTGAAGCCGGGCAAACTCGATGCGGATGAGTGGCGCATCATGCAGACGCATGCCCGGATCGGGGCCGAGCTGCTCGACGGCCACGATGCCCCGTTGCTGACCATGGCGCGCGATATCGCGCTGACGCATCATGAAAAGTGGGATGGCAGCGGTTACCCTAATGGGCGCCGGGCCGAAGAGATTCCATTGGTCGGGCGCATCGTGGCCTTGGCCGATGTGTTCGATGCCTTGACCAGCACGCGGCCCTACAAGGCGGCGTGGCCGGTGGAACAGGCGCTCGATCATATCCGGGCGCAGCGTGGCGTTCATTTCGATCCTTACTTGACCGACGCCTTCATGGACTGCTTGAATGAGATCAGGGCGGTTTGCCTGCAATTTGCCGAGCCGGGCGCGGGGACTGGAAAACTCTATGGCTAATGCATTCAAGGTGCTGATCGCCGACGATATACCGCAAAACGTCGCCTTCTTGCGCGCCTGCCTGGAGGACGATGGCCATACCGTGCACGTGGCGGCCAGCGGCGAGCAGGCATTGGAACTGTTCGGCCGCGAGTCGCCCGATCTGGTGCTGATGGATGTGATGATGCCGGGCATAGGCGGGCACGAGGCGACGCGCCGCATGCGCGAGATGGCCGGGGGCCGTTGGTTGCCGATCATCTTCATCAGCGCGCTCGATCAGTCCATCGATATGATCCGCGGTCTGGAAGCCGGCGGCGACGACTTCATTTGCAAGCCGGTCGATCTGGAACTGCTCAAGGCCAAGATTCGCGCCATGCAGCGTATCGCCGGCATGCAGCAAAAGCTGGCCGAGGTGACGGCCGAGTTGCAGAACTACCGCGAGCACGCCGAATTCGAGCAAGAGATCGCGCGCGAGCTGATGTCTTTGATGATCAAGGCCGCGTCGACCGAGGACGCGGGTTTGGAGATGTGGCTGGAGCCGGCTACCCGCTTCAGTGGCGACCTGTTGGTCGCCAACCGTTCGCGTTCCGGCCATTTGTATCTGCTTCATGCCGACTCCATGGGGCACGGCTTGCCAGCAGCCCTGCCCTTGCTGCCGACGGCGCAGATCTTCCGCACCATGGGCGAGCGTGGCTTCAATCTCTCCACCATCGTGCAAGAGATGAATATTCAGTTGGCTCGCCAGATTCCGCGCGGTTATTTCGTGGCGGCGACCTTGGTTTGTATCGACCGGGAAAACCAGACGATCGAAGTTTGGAACGGCGGCAATCCTGCCGCCTTGCTGACCGGCCGCGACGGCAGCCTGATTTGCCGGTTCGAATCCATGCATCCGCCATTGGGCATCATCGACGCGTCACGCTTCGATGCGCGCACGCAGGTCTGGCAATCGGAGCGGGACTGGACGCTCAACCTGTTTTCCGATGGCTTGGCCGATGCCGAGGATGCCAAGGGTAAGGCCTTCGGTGAGGCGGCGGTGCTGGCAGCCCTGCAGGGCGCGAGCGACCCCCATGCCAGCATCGTCTCGGCCGTGCGCGCCCATCTGGGGACCGGGCGCGTGGCGCATGACGATATCTCGTTGATCACCCTGAACAATGTCTTGGCCACCTAGGTGCTGGCGTTGAAGATTTAAGGCTTGCCCGCCGTTGGCCGGGCCTCTACTCTGGTGGTATCACCTCAGGCAACCGTTAGGAGACGACCATGATCCTCAAGCGAGCGCTTATCCTGTTCACCCTGGCATGGTTGGCGGTTCCTTTCGCCCAAGCCGCCGATCCCATCGTCATCAAGTTTTCCCACGTCGTTGCACCCAACACCCCCAAGGGCAAGGCCGCCGACTATTTCAAGAACTTGGTCGAGGAGCGTACCGGCGGGCGGGTCAAGGTCGAGGTCTATCCGAACAGCCAGCTCTATAAAGACCGCGAAGAAATGGAGGCCTTGCAGTTGGGTGCGGTACAGATGCTGGCGCCGAGCCTGTCCAAATTCGGCCCGCTCGGCGTGCGTTCCTTCGAACTGTTCGACCTGCCTTATATCTTCCCGAACAAGGAGACCTTGTATCGGGTGATGGACGGCGATATCGGCAAACAGCTGTTCGGCATGCTGGAGAGCAAGGGCATCAAGGGCCTGGCCTTCTGGGACAACGGTTTCAAGCAAATGAGCGCGAACCGGCCCTTGCGCAAGGTCGGCGATTTCCAAGGCTTGAAGATGCGCATCCAGTCGTCCAAGGTGCTCGATGCGCAGATGAAGGCGCTGGGCGCATTGCCGCAAGTGATGGCCTTCTCCGAGGTCTACACCGCCTTGCAGCAGGGCGTGGTCGACGGCACCGAGAACCCGGTATCCAACCTCTACACCCAGAAGATGCACGAGGTGCAGAAGCACCTGACCATCTCCGATCACGGTTATCTGGGTTATGCGGTGATCGTGAACAAGAAATTCTGGGACGATCTGCCGGCCGATCTCCGGCCGGTCGTGGAAAAGGCGATGGCCGATGCGACCAGGTACGAACGCGAGATCGCCCAGAAGGAGAACGACGACGCGCTGGAGGCGGTGCGCAAGGCCGGCAAGACCGAGATCTATGTCTTGCCGCTGGAAGGCCGCTTGGAATGGCACAAGGTCTTGTTGCCGGTGCATAAGCAGTTCGAGGACGTCATCGGCAAGGATCTGATCCAGGGGGTCTACGGTATCGCCGCCGAGGTCGAAAAGGAGAGACTGGCCGCCACCGTCAAGCCTAGAGACAAGGCCAAGGCCAAGGCCAAGGCCAAGCCGGCAAAAGCCCAATAAACCCATGACGCGGCGGCCCCGGGCCGCCGTTTTTTTATGCTCAACCGCCTGCTCGATCGTCTGGAGGAAACGCTGATCGCCGGCTTCATGGCCCTGGCGACGCTGATCATCTTTTTCGCCGTCGTGCATCGTTATACCTCGAGCATCGGCTGGGTGTGGCAATACACCCGGCATATCGAGGTCAACTGGGCACAAGAGGCCTGTATCTATCTGTTCATCTGGATGGCCAAGTTCGGCGCCGCCTATGGCGTGCGCACCGGCATCCATGTCGGCGTCGATGTGCTGGTGCGCAAACTCGATGGCGCCAAACAGCGATTCTTCGTCGTGTTCAGCCTGCTTTCCGGCGCCTTCTTTACCGCGGTGATCGCCTTGCTCGGCACCAGGTTCGTGCTGCATATCGGCGAGCTGGGCCAGGTCTCGCCCGATCTGGGGATGCCGATGTGGATCGTTTATCTGGCCATTCCGCTCGGTTCCGGCTTGATGTGCTATCGCTTCGTCCAGGTCCTGCTGGCCTATGCCCAGGGGCAGCCCTTGCCCGGCCATCATTACGGCGATCCTGGGGAAATCCCGGAGTGAGCGGGCTCGTCATCGCGCTGCTGCTGGTCTTGCTGCTGCTGACCGGCATGCCGATCTCCATCGCGCTGGGCCTGACCGTGCTGGCCTTCCTGTTCACCTTCTCGACGATTCCAGTCGAAATCGTGTCGCAGCGGCTGTTCACCGGCTTGGACCAGTTCGCGATCATGGCCATCCCGTTTTTTATCCTGTCTGGCGCCTTCCTGACCACCGGCGGCGTGGCGCGGCGCATCATCCGCTTCGCCACGGCCTTGGTCGGCTCCTTCAGCGGCGGCCTGGCCATGTCGGCGGTGCTGTCCTGCGCCTTCTTCGCAGCGGTGTCCGGTTCCAGTCCGGCCACGGTGGTGGCGATCGGTTCGATCATGATCCCGGCCATGGTGCAACACGGCTATCCGAAGAAATTCGGCGTCGGCGTGGTCGCCACCTCGGGCGGCCTGGGCGTCCTGATCCCGCCGTCCATCGTCATGATCATCTATGGGGTGTCCACCAGCACCAGCATCGGCCAGTTGTTCATGGCCGGCGTGGTGCCTGGCCTCCTCATGGCGGCGGTCTTGCTGCTGGTGACCTGGCTGGTGGCCAAGCGGCACGGCTATCCGACCTTGCCGCGGGCCAGCCTGCAGGAGGTGTGGCACGCCTTCCGCGGGTCGGTCTGGGGCCTGTTTCTGGTGGTCATCGTGATCGGCGGCATCTACGGCGGTATCTTCACGCCGACCGAGGCGGCGGCGGTGTCGGCCGTTTATGCCTTCGTCGTCGCGGTGTTCATCTACAAGGAACTCAAGCTCAAGGACGTGCCCCGCGTGCTGCTGCAAGCGGCGAATATGAGCGCGATGCTGCTCTATATCATCACCAATGCGATCCTGTTCTCCTTCCTGCTCACCAGCGAGAACATCCCGCAAAACCTGGCGCAGTGGATCATCGACCAGGGCCTCACGCCCTGGATGTTCCTGCTGGTGGTCAACGTGCTGCTGTTCTTCGCCGGCGACTTCATGGAGCCGAGCTCGATTATCTTGATCTTGGCGCCGATCTTTCTGCCGGTCGCGCAACAGCTGGGCATCGATCCGATCCACCTTGGCATCGTGATGACCATCAATATGGAGCTGGGCATGATCACGCCGCCGGTCGGGCTCAATCTCTACGTCGCCAGCGGTCTGGCCCGGATGGGGCTGACCGAGACCACACTGGCCGCCGCGCCGTGGATCCTGGTGGTGACGGCGGTGCTGCTGCTGGTGACCTATGTGCCGCAGATCAGCCTGTGGCTGCCGCGGCTGCTCTACGGCCCGGCGGGCTAGCGGGCTTGCCGAGTGGCGGCTGGATCGGGTCTAATGCGCGGCAATGACTCGTCCTGCCCGCCATCTCGTCCTGTGCTTGTTCGTGCTGCTGCAATGCCTATTGCCGCTGCTGCACGCCCATGCGGCCGACGATCATGGGCATGCCGCGCAGCATGGTATCCATCTCGATGGCGTCGAGATCGACGACCTGACGCCGAGCCTGCATGCCGACACGCATGAGCACGCCGGTATCGGTGTGGAACTGGCCTTGCCGGCGCGTGCATACCGCATGGCTACGGCCGATTCGGCATCGCTCGATTTCGTTCCGGCGCGGCTGTTCTGGCCTCGTGCGTTCGAATCTCGTCGGCCGACAACGGCTTCGATCAGTCGAGCTAATCCCCTACTCGCCGAACGGCCGCTCGTTCCTTATCCCTGCGCCCCACCTCGCGCCTGATCGCCTAAGCTAGGGTCATCAGGGCCCGATTGTGTCTGCCATCCATACCCGGCCAGGCGTTTGGCCGTACCTTGGGGAATGCCATGCCTCGTTTGTCGATTTTGTTGTTGACTGTCGCCCTGGCCGGTTCGGTCCAGGCGGCGGATGTCCTTATTCCGATCAATGCGACCCAGCGTGCAGCGCTACGCATCGCCAGCGTGCCGGCCGAGGCCGATGTCGTCGGTGCCTCGCTCGGCGTGCCGGCCACGGTCATGGTGCCGCCCGCACAGGAGCGTTTCGTCGCGGCGCCGGCGGCCGGTTTGGTCACCGAACTGCACACGGCGGTCGGCGAGCAGGTCGCTGCGGGACAGGTCTTGCTGGTGCTGCGCAGCCAAGACATCGTCAGCGGTCAGCGCGAGACGGTCGAGGCCGCGGCACGCTTCCGCTTGGCCGAGACGGTCTGGCGGCGCGATGAGGCCCTGTTCCGCGAGGGCATCATCGCCGAGGGCCGCCTGCAAGCGAGCCAGGCCGCGTTGGAGCAGGCGCGGGCCGGGCTCAAGGAACGGCGGGCCTGGCTCGGTTTGATGGGTTTGTCCCGCGCCGAGGTCGAGGCGGTCGAACGGGGCGAGCGCTTGTTCGACCGTATACGCATCGTCGCACCGATCGCCGGCAGCGTAGTCGAACAGACCGCGGCAAGCGGCATGCGGGTCGAGGCGGCGGCCCCGCTATTGCGCCTGGTGCGTACGGACCCGGTCTGGTTGGATATCCGGGTGCCGGCCGCGCTGGCTGCGCAATTGCACAAGGGCCAGAAGCTGAATCTGGCCGGCAGCCAGGCGGTCGGCACGGTGTTGGCGGTTGGACGCAGCGTCGATGCGGCGCAGACCGTGCCAGTGCGGGCACGCATCGCCAACCCGGACGGGGCTTTGCGCCTGCATCAAAGCGTCGAGGTCCGGTTCGAGGCCCTGAGCGGCAGCGGCCAGTGGCGCGTGCCTAGCCGGGCCCTGGTCTATCAGCAGGGCCGGAGTTATGTCTTCGTCGAGCGTGCCGGTGGCTTCGCGCCGCTGCCGGTGAAGATCGTCGCACAAGGCGGCCAGTTCGTGACCGTCGTCGCGGCGCTCAAGGCGGGTGAGCGTATCGCCGTCGAAGGCTTGGCCGCGATCAAATCGGCTTGGCTTGGCGGCGGGGGCGAGTGATGTTTGCCCGTCTGACCGAGTTTGCGCTGACCCAGCGCCTGTTGGTGGCGGTGCTCGCATTGCTGCTGACCGGCTTCGGCATCATGGCCTGGCGCGAATTGCCTATCGATGCCTTTCCCGATGTTTCGACAACTCAGGTCAAGATCATCCTGAAGGCGCCGGGCATGACGCCGGAAGAGGTCGAGAACCGCGTTGCCGCGCCGATCGAGATGGAGATGCTGGGCATTCCCAAGCAGCGCATCCTACGCTCGATGTCCAAGTATGGCCTGACCGACATCACCATCGATTTCGAGGACGGTACCGATATTTACTGGGCGCGCAGCCAAGTCAGCGAGCGCCTGAACGGCGTGCTGGACGAGTTGCCCGAGGGGGTGGCCGGCGGTCTGGCGCCGATCACCACACCGTTGTCCGAGATGTTCATGTTCACCATCGAGGGCGGTGGCCTGAGCCTGACCGAGCGGCGCGCCTTGCTCGACTGGGTGATCCGGCCGCAGTTGCGCACCCTGCCCGGTGTGGCCGACGTCAATGCGCTGGGCGGTTTGGTGAAGACCTACGAGGTGGCACCCGACAACGCGGCGATGGCCGCGCGTGGCGTGACTTTGGACGAATTGCGCGCGGCCTTGGCGAGCAACAATCGCAACGACGGTGCCGGTAGCCTGACCGAGGGCGAGGAGGTCTGGCTGGTGCGGGTAGAAGGCGCGGTGCGTACCCTGCAGGACATCGCCGCCATCGTCGTGAAGACCGTCCATGGCGTACCGATCCGGGTGGCCGATTTGGCCGCGGTCCGCCTGGGTCACGTCACCCGTTACGGGGGGGTCACCCAGGATGGCAAGGCCGAAGCGGTGGAAGGTCTGGTGCTCGGCCTCAAGGGTGCAAATGCGCAGCAGGTGATCGCAGCGGTGAAACAGCGCCTGGCCGAGATCGCGCCCACCTTGCCGAAGGGTGTGACCGTGCGCCCGTTCTATGACCGCTCGGCCCTGGTCGATCGGGCCGTGGGTACGGTGAGCAAGGCCTTGTTCGAGGCTATCGTGCTGGTGTTGGTGCTGCTGTTCCTGTTCCTCGGCAATGTCCGCGCCGCACTGACCGTGGCGGTGACCTTGCCGCTGGCGGCGCTGGCGACCTTTTTGCTGATGCGGCAATTCGGCCTGTCGGCCAACTTGATGAGCTTGGGCGGGCTCGCCATCGCCATCGGCATGCTGGTCGACGCCGCTGTGGTGGTGGTCGAGAATATCGTGAGCCACTTGAGTCATAACGTCTCCGGCCAACCCAAGCTGCACCTGATCTACCGCGCCGTGCGCGAGGTGGCTACGCCGACCGTGAGCGGTGTGTTCATCATCATGATCGTGTTCTTGCCGCTGCTGAGCTTGCAGGGCCTGGAAGGCAAGCTGTTCATCCCGGTCGCGTTGACCATTGTCTTTGCCTTGGCGGCGGCCTTGCTCTTGGCCTTGACGGTGGTGCCGGTGCTGGCCTCTTGGCTGTTGCGCGAGGGGGCGCATGCCGAGCCTTGGTTGTTACGCCAGGCTACGCGTTTATACGAGCCGGTATTGGGTTTCGCGTTGACCCGTTCGCGCAGTGTGATCTTGGCTGCGCTGGCGGCCCTGGTGCTGGCGGCGGGGATGTATCCCTTCATCGGCAAGTCGTTCATGCCGACCTTGGATGAGGGCGATCTTCTGCTGCAGTTGGAGAAATTGCCGTCGATCTCGCTGGAACAGAGTCTGGCCCAGGATATGCGGGTGCAGCAGGCAATCATGCAACGGGTACCCGAGGTGCGCGGCATCGTCGCGCGTGCCGGTGCCGACGAACTGGGCCTCGACCCGATGGGGCTGAACGATACCGACAGCTTTCTGTTGCTGAAGCCGATGGCGCAATGGCGGGTGGCGGACAAGGCGTGGCTGATGGAGGAGATTCGCAAGGTCATGGCCGATTTCCCGGGGATTGGCTATGCCTTCACCCAACCGATCGACATGCGCGTGTCGGAGATGCTGACCGGCAGCCGCGGCGATCTTGCGGTCAAGCTGTTCGGCACTGATATCGCGACGCTTAATCGTCTGGCCGAACAAGTCGAAGCTTTGCTCAAGTCCGTGCCGGGCGCCGAGGATGTCTACAGCCGCAAAAACGAGGGCGTGCAGTATTACCAGGTCGTGGTCGACCGTTTGGCGGTCGGCCGCTTCGGCTTGACCGCCGACGAGGTGGCGCAGTTTCTGCGGGCGCAGCTCGAGGGGCTGCGCCTGGGCAGCATCCAGGAGGGGGTGCGCCGTTCGCCGCTGGTGTTGCGGGCGGGCGAAGAGGTGCGTATGTCGCCTGCCGTATTCGAGTCGCTGCGCATTCCCACCGCCTCGGGCAGCGCCGTTCCGCTGCGGGAGGTGGCGCATTTGGCACGGGTCGATGGCCCGGTAGCGGTCAATCGCGAGAATGCCGCACGCTTCGTCACGGTGCAGAGCAATGTCGTCGGCCGCGATCTGGTCGGTTTCGTCGACGAGGCCAAGGCCCGCATCGCACGCGAGATTAAGCTGCCGGAAGGCTACCGCGTCAGCTTCGGCGGCCAGTTCGAGAATCAGCAGCGGGCGGCCGCTCGTTTGATGGTGGTGGTGCCACTGGCGCTCGGCTTGATCTTTCTGCTGTTGTTCGCGACCTTCCGTTCGGTGCGCCAGGCCACCCTGGTATTGCTC
>JAJZTV010000229.1 GCA_021847385.1 Pseudomonadota bacterium
CGGCCAAGGCCTGCAAGGCCGGGGTGCAACGCGCGCACCTGGTCAGCGCCGATGTCGACGGTGCCTTGCTCATGGAGCTGTTCACGCACGAGGGGGTCGGTACCTTGGTCACCGCCCTGCCGGTGGAGACCTTGCGTCCGGCGACCATCGACGACGTCGGCGGCGTGCTGCAGTTGATCGAGCCGCTGGAAGAGGCCGGCGTCTTGGTGCGGCGCTCGCGCGAATTGCTGGAGCAGGAGATCGAGCAGTTTTTCGTCGACGATCTGGATGGCCGCATCGTCGGCTGTGCTGCGCTGTATCCCTTCGCCGGCGAGCGGGCGGGCGAGATGGCCTGCCTGGCCGTGCATCCCGATTTCCGCGACAGCGGCCGGGGCGAGGCCTTGTTCAAAGCGGTCGAGGCGGCGGCGAAAGCGGCCAAACTCAAGCGGCTGTTCGTGCTGACCACGCGTACCGCGCATTGGTTTATCGAGCGGGGCTTTTCGCCGGCCACGCCGGACGACCTGCCGGCGGCGCGCAAGGAGCTGTACAACTGGCAGCGGCGGTCGAAAGTGTTTGTGAAGGCGATTTGAGCATGCTGCGAATTGCTGGGCGGGTGTTGCTGCCGCTGCTGTTGCTGGCGAACTGCGGCGGCGTGTTTGCGGCCGGGGCGCGGCCCTTGGTGTTCGGTCTCTTCCCCAATTTGAGCCCGCGCACCTTGGTGGCGACCTATCAGCCCATGCGGGATTTTTTGGAAGCCGAGCTGGGGCGGCCGGTGGAGCTGGTGACCGCGGCCAACTTCGATGCCTTCACCCGGCGCATGCTGGCCAAGGAGTACGACCTGATGGTGGCGGCGCCGCACCTGGCAAGGCTGGGCCAACTCGATGCCGGTTACCATTTGTTGGCGCATTACGGGCAACCGATCCAGGCCTGGGTCGTGGTCGCCGCCGACTCGGGGCTGCGCGATACCCGGCAGCTGGCCGGGAAGCGGGTCGCCATACCCGACAAGCTGGCGATCATGTCTTCGCTGGGCGTGGCGATGCTGGCCAAATCCGGTTTGCAGCCTGAGCTGGACTATCAAATGTATGAGGCCAAATCGCATAACAATGCGGCCTTGAGCGTATTGAACCGGCAGGCGGATGCCGCGGTGATCGGCTCGATCCCTTTCCAGCTGTTGGCTAAGGAGGTGCAGGCTCAATTGCGCGTCATCGAGCAATCCAAACCCATTCCCAGTCAGTATTTTGCGGCCAGCGGCGGGCTGTCCAGCCGGGAGCGCAAGCAGATATTGCAGGCATTGCTTCGTTTCGCCGGCACCGCAGGGGGAAAGAATTTTCTCGAGCGGTACGGCATGCTCGATATCGTCGCGGCCAAGCCCGACGAACTCAAAGAGATGGACGCCCAGGCCAAACAGGTGCGGCAATGGCTGATGGAGACGGCGGCACCTTGAGGACGAAAGGCCCGTTTTTTTTAGGTCTGCGCGGCCGGCTGGTCGCCGGCATTCTGGTCGTGCAGGCGGTGTTGCTGGCCGGCCTGATCTACGAGCATATTCGGGATATCGGCGAGCATTTGGGCAACCAAGCGCAACTGCGCGCCCAGCAGTTGACGGTGTTGCTCAATGCATCGCTTGCGAATTATCTGATCCAGGCCGACTACGCCGCGGCGCGCGAGGTTCTGGAGGAGACGCGCAGTCAAGCCGGACTGGCTTACCTGCAGTTGGTGGGGCCACGCGGCAATCCGATCGCGCAGGTCGGCGAATCGCCTAAGCCGCCGTCCCGAGTGGTGCCGAATGTGTTCGATGAGAACGCAGACCAATTCGCGATGGCGGTGCCGATCACCATGGCGGGCCAGAAGTTGGCCACGCTGTATTTCGGCATGCCCTTGGATTTTCTCGCCAGCGCCAAACGGCACGCATTTTGGGATAGCGTGATGATCGGTCTGGTCGCCATGCTGATTTCCGCCGCGCTATTGTCGATGCTGACGGTGTGGGTCACGCGCCGGCTCGGCCAGTTGACCCGGGCGGCCGACCAGGTGGCGGCAGGCAACTACGATTTGGATTTGCCGCTGGGCCAGCAGGACGAGGTTGGCCGCGCGATCATCGCCTTCAAGCAGATGGCCGAATCGATCCGGGCGCGCGAGGAGGAGCTGCGGGAATCGCGCAATCATTTGCTGTTTTTGGCCGAGCGCGACAGCCTGACCGGGCTTTATAACCGGCACTATTTCCGGCACGAGATGCAACGCAGGCTGGACGAGGCCGCGCGCGGCGGCATGGAAGGCGCGCTGCTGCTGTTCGATATCGACGAATTCAAACTGATCAACGACAGCTTCGGCCATCAGGCCGGCGACGATATCCTGGTTGCCGTCGCCAATGAGATCGGGCGCATGATCCGCCGTAGCGAGACGTTCTGTCGCTTGGGCGGCGACGAGTTCGTCTTGATCGCCCACTCGGCTACGGAGGCCGAGGTCTCCACGCTGGCCCAGCGTATCGTCATGACCCTGGGCAATATGCGTTTCGAGATGGAAGGTGGCCAGCAAGTGCGTTTGTCTTGCAGTATGGGGGTAACCCTCTACCCGGCGCACGCCGCCGACCCGGAGACGTTGTTGGCCTATGCCGATGCGGCGATGTATCAGGCCAAGCGCGCCGGCAAAAATTCATGGCAGCTCTACCGGCCGGAGCGCGATTCGGCCGCGGCCCATCTGGCCATGTTGACGTGGAAAGCGCGTATCGATGCCGCGTTGGAGATGGGTATGTTCAGGCTGGTTTATCAGGGCGTGTATGCCATGCCGGGCCGGCGGCTGTCCCATGTCGAGGCGCTGTTGCGCATGTACGACGAAGAAACCGGCCGGTTGATCACGCCCAATCATTTCATCCCGCTGGCCGAGCGCAGCGGCCAGATTCTCGATATCGACCGCTGGGTGATCCGCGAGTCTATCCGTCAGTTGAAGCTACATCCGACCATGCCGCCGATTGCGATCAATGTCTCCGGCCGCACTTTCGACGACCCCTCGATCACGGGCTATATCGCCGAGCAGTTGCGCGAGCAGGCGGTCGCGCCCACGCGCCTGGTCGTGGAGTTGACCGAGACCTCCGCGTTGTCGGACTTGGTCGATGCCGAGCGCTTTGTCCGCCAGTTGCGCGATCTCGGTTGCCATATTTGCCTGGACGATTTCGGCGCAGGCTTCGCCTCTTTCGCTTATTTGAAACACATCGCCGCCGACA
>JAJZTV010000230.1 GCA_021847385.1 Pseudomonadota bacterium
GGAGTTGGCCTTCTGCACGGCATCCACGGAGAGCATGCGGATGGCATTGGCGAGTTCGGTGCGGGTTGCCATTTTTCGATCTTTCCTCGATTCAATAAAAAAGCTGTCGGTCCAGCCTGACGCGAGCCGGACATAAAGGGGCTGATTATGGCCTAGGCCCGTGGCCTAGGGCAAGCCGAGCAAAGGCCCGGCCAGTGCGGCTTGCGGGCCGATATCTCATGGGAAACCGGATGAAACCGGGCTTTGGCGCGGCTTGGCCTGGCAATAGAAGTTTTTTATTGCTAAGTTGACAAATTTATCCGCTTTGGCGGATCCAATCCCGCCAAGCGACGAGCAGTTGCGGGGTGAGCGCGGCGACGACCGAGCGTTTCCAGAGATCGCCTTGCCAGAAGTCGTCCTGGTCCAGGGTCGAGATGGCACCGCCGGCCTCGGTCAGGATCAGGACGCCGGCCGCATAGTCCCAAAGCTTTTGTCCGCCGTGTAGATAAAGATGGATGCGGCCGGCGGCCAAGTAGCACCAGTCCAAGGTGCTCGCGCCGAGGTTGCGTTGGGAGCTATACGGGTGTGCGCTGGCCAGGCGCACGGCCAAGTCTTTGGTCAGCCGCTTGAAGTCGACCCCGGCGATGCAGGCCTTCAGCGCCGGCAGCGGTTGCTTGATCGGCAGCCGGTCGCCGTCGAGCCAGGCGCCGCCGCCGAGCTCGGCATAGAACAGCTCGTCGGCCTGCGGGTCGTAGATCACGCCGAGCTGGGGCCGGCCTTGTTTAATCAGGGCGACCGAGATGGCGAAGAAAGGCAGGCCGGTGACGAAATTGGTGGTGCCGTCGATCGGGTCCACGCACCACAGGCCGTCGTGACCTTGGGTCCAGCTTTGCTGTTGCTCGTCCTCGGTCATCTCCTCGCCCAGTACCGGGTAGGGGGCGATCCGGGTCAGCGCTTCGATCAGGGCGTGCTGGGTGGCGAGGTCGGCCTCGGTCAGCAGGCTGCCATCGGTCTTGCGCTCATGGGCGACCTTCAAATAGCGGGGCATGACCTGTTCGCGGCCGATCTTGCGCACCGCGATGCAGACTTGCTGCAGCAGTTCGCTCATGCCCGCCACTTGATCGAGCAGCCCATGCTCGGGATCTGGTCCTTCGGGCCCTGGCCGGTTTGGGCCACCTGGATCATGGCCTCATATAAGTCGCGGCGCGCGCCAGCGGGCGCGGCCTCCTTGCGCGACTCGTCCAGGCGGCCGCGGTATTGCAGTTCCAGCTTGTTGTTGAAGCCGAAGAAGTCGGGGGTGCAGACCGCGCCGTAGGCCCGGGCGACGGCCTGGCTCTCGTCCCAGACATAAGGCATCGGGAACCGGTAGCGTTCGGCCACCCGCCGCATATTGTCGAAGGAGTCCTCGGCGTATTCGGCCGGGTCGTTGGACATGATCGCGATGACGCCGATGCCCTGGGCCTTGAGATCGTTCGCGTCGCGCACGATGCGTTCGATCACCGCCTTGACGTAAGGACAGTGGTTGCAGATGAACATGACCAGCAGCCCGTGCGGGCCGGCCACATCGTTCAGCGTGTAACGCTTGCCGTCGACGCCGGGCAGGTCGAAATCCGGCGCCGGCCAGCCGAAGTCGCAGATGGGGGTTTCCATTCGTACCATGGAGCTTACCTCGACCGAGTAGGGTTTCGGTCGATGATACCATCGGCAAAAATCAGAACTGGTCGCCGTCATGTCCCTGCCGCGTTTTTATGTCGAAGCCGCCCTTGCCTTGGGTGCCCGCGTGCCCCTGTCCGAGGCGGTATCGCGCCATGCCTTGGGTGCCTTGCGCTTGAAGCAGGGGGCCGATGTCGTGCTGTTCAATGGCGATGGCAGCGAATATGCCGGGGTGTTGGAGGTGCGGGGCAGCACGGCCTGGGTGGAGTGCCGCGGCCGCGACACGCCCGCGCGCGAATCGCCGCTGGAAATCTGGTTGGCGCAGGGCATTTCGGCGGGCGACCGCATGGACTACACCATCCAAAAGGCGGTCGAGCTGGGCGTGGCCGGCATCGTGCCGCTGACCATGCGCCGCAGCGTGGTGCGCTTGGATGGCGAACGGGCGGAAAAGCGCCGACGGCATTGGCAAGGCATCGTCATCGCCGCTTGCGAGCAGTGCGGGCGCAATCGGGTGCCCGAGGTCGCGCCGATCGCCCGCTTCGACGATTGGTTGGGCCAGGCCAAGGCCCTGGCCGTCACCAAGTTGTTGCTCGACCCCGAGGGCGGCAACTTGGCCGAATTGGCCAGGCCAACCGGGCCGGTCTGGCTGTTGGCCGGGCCGGAGGGCGGCATCGATCCCGACGAGTGGCAGTTGGCTCGTGCGGTGGGTTTTCAGTCCTTGCGTCTTGGGCCGCGCATCCTGCGCACCGAGACGGCCGGGCTGGCGGCCTTGGCCGCCATGCAAGTGACCTGGGGCGATTTTTAGCGGTTGTCTAGACACAGCGTATGTAATTACTAGTTGCGCTTAGGCAGTTCAGGCTCGCCCCGGCCGCCGCCGCTACGTACAATCGAACGTGCTGCCGCCCAAGCGAGGATTTGCCGAGATGACTCCTAAACCGCCCGAAACCGAGGCCTCTTTCGTCGACTGGTTTCGTTCCGCCGCGCCCTATATCCACGCCTTTCGGGGCAAGACCTTCGTCATCGCCTTCGGCGGCGATGCGATGTTGCGTAGCGATTTCGTCGATCTGATCCATGATGTGAACCTGCTCAATGCCCTGGGCGTGCGTTTGGTCTTGGTGCATGGTGTGCGGCCGCAGGTCGAAGAACGTTTGAGCGGCGAGGCGCAATATGTGCGCGGCCGGCGGGTCACCGATGCCGAGACCCTGGAACATGTGAAGGATGCGGTCGGTTCGGTGCGGGTCGATATCGAGAGCCTGCTGTCCATCGGCCTGCCCAATACGCCGATGGCCGGGGCCGAGATTCGGGTGGCCTCGGGCAACTTCGTCACCGCCCGGCCGATGGGCGTGCTCGACGGGGTCGATCTGCAATTCACCGGCGAGGTGCGCAAGGTGGCGGCCGATGCGATCAACGCGCGGTTGGCCGACGGCGAGATCGTGCTGCTGTCGCCGCTCGGCTATTCGCCGACCGGCGAGGTGTTCAACCTGACCCTGGAGGAGGTGGCGACCGAGGCGGCGATCGCGCTGAAGGCGGAGAAGCTCTTGTTCCTGCTCG
>JAJZTV010000231.1 GCA_021847385.1 Pseudomonadota bacterium
GTGGAACACCGTGCCGCGGATCGACGGGTCGCCCTTGATCTGGCGCCATTGCGTGCTCTGGCGCGACAGCTCGCGGGTGATCGGCAGGTCGCGCAAGTCGAAATCGACGCCGATGAAGCCGAGCACGCGGCCGCTGTCGTCGCGCACGATCTGGATCGCGGTCAGCGACGGCCGTTTGGCCCGTTCGCTGATATAGGCCTCGGACAACAGAAAGCCCTCGGCCGGCACCGCCTCTTTCATATAGGGCCGGTGCGAGCGGTCACGGCCGAAGTCCGCGTCGATCAGGCCGTCACGGCTGATATTGCTGCTCACCTGAATCGCATTGGTGTCCATGGCATACATGAAGTTGCCGAAGGGCAGGGTCTTGAACCACCCGGTCAAGACCGCATCGAGGTTGGCCCGGTCGCCCCAAGCCCGGCCGCTGGCTTGGGCCACCTTGCCCAGAGGCTCGCGCAACATACCCGTCAGCGCCTCGCGTTGGCGGACGATCTGTTCTTGCAGGGTATCTGATTGCGGGGCTTGCATGGGTAAGGCTGACGATGAGCTTGCTGTGGGCGCCAAGTATAGCAAGGCCGGCTTGCCGAAACTTAAAGACCGGCTTGGCCTCGATTGTGCTAGCGTTAACGCATTGCCTTGGCCTATCCCGCCCCCCGATGATCGCCGCCCCGTTCCCGGACAACGAAGAAGAACGCCAACGCTGCTTGGATGAACTGGACATCCTCGATACGGTCGAGGAGCAGGCCTATGACGATCTGACCTTCCTGGCTGCGCAGATTTGCCAGACCCCCATCGCGCTGGTCAGCTTGATCGACCGCGGCCGGCAGTGGTTCAAGTCGCACCACGGTCTGGATGTGCGGGAGACCCCGCGCGACCTGGCCTTTTGCGCCCATGCCATCCATGGCGACGAGGTCTTTGTCGTGCCCGACTCGCTCAAGGACGCGCGCTTTCACGACAACCCGCTGGTCACCGGCGCGCCGCATGTGAAGTTCTATGCCGGGGCGCCGCTGACTTTGCGCAAGAACGTCCGGGTCGGCACGTTGTGCGTGATCGACGATCATGCCCGCGAGCTCACCCCGGCCCAGCGCCAGGCGCTGGAGGCCCTGGCCCGGCAAGTGGTCAACCAGATGGAGTTGCGCTTGAAGCTGAGCGAGTTCGCCAAGCTCGATCAGGCCAAGGATGAGTTCATCTCGATGGTCAGCCATGAATTGCGCACGCCGCTGACCTCGATAAACGGCTCGCTGGCCCTGCTGAGAAGCGGCGCCTTGGGCCAAGTGACGGGGCAGATCGGCGAGTTGGTCGACATCGCGCAACGCAACGGCGAGCACCTGCTTAACATCGTCAACGACATCCTCGACCTGGCCAAGCTCGAGGCCGGCAAGCTGAGGCTGTGTTTGGCGCCGGTCGATCTCGATGCGCTGGTGCGACATGCCATCGAACTCAACCGGTCCTTTTGCGAGAAGTGCAAGGTCACCGTCAAGCTGCGCCGCACCGACGACGGCAAGCCGATCCAGGCGATGGCGGACGAGGGCCGGCTATTGCAGGTGATGAACAACCTCATCTCCAATGCCGCCAAGTTTTCCTATCACAACGACACCGTGCTGGTGACCCTGGAGCAGGTTGGCAACCAGGCCACGGTAAGCGTCGTCGACCACGGTCCCGGCATCCCAGCAGAGAAGCAGCACGACCTGTTCACCAAATTCAAGCAGCTTCACCACGATCAAAACAAGAAGCTGCCTGGCACCGGCCTGGGCCTCAATATCTGCAAGCTCATCGTGGAAATGCACCGGGGCCGGATCGGCTTCAGGTCCGAGCCGGGCGTAGAGACCAGCTTCTATTTCACCTTGCCGCTGGAAGGCGCTTAAATCGGGCTAGTCCAGACTCGCCAGAAAGCGCTGCCGCGCGCGATCCAGCTCGGTATGCAGCAGGGCGCGCTGGGTGGTGTCGCCTGCCGCCTGGTCGATCAGTTGCGCGCATTGCGCCGCGAAGGACTCGAACGCGGCCGTCACCTTGGCTTCGTTCAGCGTGCGGGCAGGGCGCGGCGCCGGCTTGGCCGTGGCCTCCAAGGGTGTCAATAGCGCATAGCGCGGGATCAGCTTTTGCCCGCCGCGCTCGCCCGATGCGGCAATGGGGCTGGTTTTCACATAGACCTGGCCCTCGTATTCGAAACGGGCGCCCATGGGCAGTTGGTTGAATTTCATGGCGACGAATGCTGGATAGCGAATGTGCAAGCGGATGATAGCGCTAGCCTGCCTCGAATCCCACGGTCAAGAACTGCATGACAACATCGAGCAGCCGGCCTTCTCTTTCGCCCAATCCGGCCGCTTGGCGGCAAAGCGCGCACGCTCCGGTTGTTCGTCGTAGGGGTGGCGCATCAGTTCAAGCAGTTCGTGTACCCGGCTGACATCGCCCTGTTCGGCCAAGTCGATCGCCTCTTGCGCCAGATAGTTGCGCAGCACAAAGCGCGGGTTCGCCGCGTGCATCCGTGCCCGGCGCATTTCGGCCGGTTCGCCTTCGCGATTCAAACGGGCGGCATAGCGTTGCAGCCAGGCCTCGAAAGCGGGCTGGTGTTGCCGGTGCAGCGGCTCCGAATAAAAGGCCTCGGCCAACGGGGCCAGGCTCGGCGCGTTGGCATCGATCTCGGCCAGGTTTCGGAAGAACAAGGTCATGTCCACTTCGGCCTGATGCAGCAGCGCGAAGGCCTCGGCCGTCAATTCGCGGTCTGCATCGTCGAGTTGGGTCAGGCCGAACTTGGCTGCGGTCATCGCGCGGGATTCCGCAATGTAGACATCGACGAAGCGCTCCATGCCTTCGCGTAGCGGATCGGCAGTGCGGAACGCCGGGCGTAGGGTCTCGGCCAAGCGGGTGAGGTTCCAATGCGCGATCTGCGCCTGATGGCCGAAGCGGTAGCGTCGGCCCTCGGCATCGGTGGTGTTCGGCGTCCACTCCGGGTCGTAGTTGTCGATCCAGCCATAGGGGCCGTAGTCGATGGTCAGGCCGAGGATCGACATGTTGTCGGTGTTCATCACGCCGTGGACGAAGCCGACGCGCATCCAGTGCGCGATCATGCGCGCGGTGCGCTCGCACACCTGGCCGAACCAGCGCGCGCGCTTTTCTTCCGTATCGCCTTCGATCTCGGGAAAGTCGCGGGCGATGGTGAAGTCCACCAGTTTTTTCAACAGCTCG
>JAJZTV010000232.1 GCA_021847385.1 Pseudomonadota bacterium
GGGCCTTCACCTCGACGCCGGGGAAGCGGAAGCTGTTGACCGCGAAGCGGGCGACTTCCTCCTCGCTCAGCCGCATCCTGATCGGCAGGGTCTCGAAATTCTTGCTCTCGGCCAACAGCTTCTTGAACCGCTTGCGGTCGCTGGCGTCGATATTGACCACACCCGCCAGCCGATCGATGGTGTCGTTCAGCCGGCCGGCCTTGTTCGGCGTGATCTCCAGCGTGTAGGCGGCGAAGTTGTGCGCCAGCACCATGCCATTGCGGTCGTAGATGATGCCGCGGGCCGGCGGCGTCGGCGTCAGCGTGATGCGGTTGCTTTCGGCCAAGGCGTGGTAGCGGTCGTACTCGACCAACTGCAGCCAAATGAACCGGATGAACAACAGAAAGAAGGCAGCCGCGACGACGGCGCTCGCCACCTTGATCCGAAAGGTATAGCGGCGCAACTCCTCTTCCGGATTGGCCATCCGCAAGAACGTGGCCATCAGCCGCCGGTCACCTTGTCGAGTCGGGCGGGCCGTCCGGTCAAGCGATCCAGCACCAGGCACGCCGGCACCCACAGTGCGGCGGTGACGATACCCGCCGCCAAATAGCGCCAGTCCACCTGGCTATGGCCATAGGCCAGGCCCAGCAACAAAACCAAGGCCTCTTGCAAAGGGAACAGCGGTGCGAGGTGCGCGGCCTGACCCTTGAGCGTGAAGAACGCCAGGCGCCGGCGCAGCATCAGCACCAAGAAGGTGACCACGCAGTATGACAGCGCATGCAGGCCCAGCAATAAACCATGGGTGGCATCCATCGCCAAGCCGAGCGCAAAGGCGGCGCCCAGGGCCGCCAAGCGCGGCGCATGGATATTCCAGTACACCAGCACGAGCAAACCGAGATCCGGCACCAGCCACAACGCCGCCTTCGGCCATGGCAACAACGTGAGCATGAAGGCCGCGACGATACTGATGAGCACCATCAGCCGCGTCGGCGGACGCGCCAACTCCTCGCCCTGCGGGATCAGCGGCTTGCTGCCATTGGCCATCGATTTGCCGATTCCATTCACGCGCGTTTCTCCGGCATCAGGATCACAACGTGACGATGTTGACCGACACCGCCCAAGGGCTGGCAGATCGCACGGGCAAACGGGTTATGGCGCGGCAGTTCGATCTGCAACACCCGCGCAACCGGAATGCCGGCCGGGTAAATCCCATCCAAACCCGAGGTCAGCAGGATGTCGCCCGGCTTGAGGTCGGCATGCAGATCGAGGTAGCGCACCTCGAGCAGGCTATCCGAGCCCATGCCGGATACCAGGATGCGCATACCGTTGCGCTTGGCCTGCACCGGCGCCGATTGGTTATGATCGGTCAGCAGCGTGACCTCGGACGAGGCCGGGAAGACCTGGGTGACTTGGCCGATCAGACCCAGCTCGTCGATCACCGGCCGGCCTGCGACCACGCCATGCAGGCTGCCGCGGTTGACGATGACCTTGCGCGTAAACGGATCCTGGTCGGCACGGATGATCTCGGCCTGCACGCGATGCAGGCCCGGCGCCGGCGGCAAGCCGGCCAAGGTGTGCAGGCGGTCGTTTTCGCTTTTCAAGGCTTGGTATTCCTGCAGGCGCGCACGCAATTGACCCCGCTCTTGCAGCAGCCGATCGCGCTCGCGCACCAAGTCGTTATGTACCGTGAAAAAACCGCCGGCATCGGCCAAGAACTCGAACGGCCAAACCAACACCTGCTGCGCCGGATGGACAACCGCATTGATGCCGGTGCGCACTACGCTCATCGCGCTGTAGCGCGAATCGACCGCCATCAGGATCAGACAGACCAGCAGATAGAGCCCGAAGCGCGTAGTCAGCCCCATCTCTCGGACGAACAGCGGCGCCTGGGTAGCGGGGGACATGGCCTAGCTCAACAAAACACGCCGGACTGCGGCGTGTGGGAAATTTCGGGGAGACGCCGGCACGGCCGACCGATCAACGATCGGTCTTGCCAGCCGGGAAAGGGTTCGACGCGATTCAGTCGCACCTCAGTCGTTGGTAAACACGGTGGACAGGCGATCCATCTCTTCCAGCGCCCGGCCGGAGCCGCGCACCACGCAGGACAGCGGGTCTTCCGCCACGATCACCGGCAGGCCGGTCTCTTCCATCAACAGCCGGTCGATGTCGCGCAGCAGCGCGCCGCCGCCGGTCAGCACCATGCCCTTCTCGGCGATGTCGGCGCCGAGTTCGGGCGGGGTCTGTTCCAGGGCCGACTTCACCGCGGAGACGATGGTATTCAACGGTTCGGTCAGCGCTTCCAGGATCTCGTTCGAGGTGATGGTGAAGCTGCGCGGGATGCCCTCGGCCAGGTTGCGGCCCTTGACCTCCATCTCGCGCACCTCGGAGCCGGGGAAGGCCGAGCCCATCTCTTTCTTGATCAGTTCGGCGGTGGATTCGCCGATCAGCATGCCGTAGTTGCGGCGGATGTAGTTGATGATCGCATCGTCGAACTTGTCGCCGCCGACCCGCACCGAACCGGAGTAGACCAGGCCGCCCAGCGAGGTGACGCCGACCTCGGTGGTGCCGCCGCCGATGTCGACCACCATGGAGCCGGTCGCCTCGGCGACCGGCAGGCCGGAGCCGATCGCGGCCGCCATCGGCTCTTCGATCAGGTAGACCTGGCGGGCGCCGGCGCCCAGCGCGGATTCGCGAATGGCACGGCGCTCGACCTGGGTCGCGCCCGAGGGCACGCAGATGATGATGCGCGGACTCGGGTGGAACAGGCGGGTATCGTGCACCTTCTTGATGAAGTACTTCAGCATCTGCTCGGTGACGTTGAAGTCGGCGATCACACCGTCCTTCATCGGCCGGATGGCCTGGATGTTGCCGGGGGTGCGGCCCAGCATCTGCTTGGCCTCGATGCCCACCGCCTGGATGGTCTTCTTGCCGGTGGGGCCCTCATGGCGAATCGCGACGACCGAAGGCTCGTCCAACACGATGCCTTTGCCGCGTACGTAGATCAGGGTGTTGGCCGTGCCGAGGTCAATGGCCAGGTCGGTGGAAAAGTAACCGCGAAGCAATCCAAACATACGTATTCGAGCCTTATATCGGCGGGTCGGAAAAGTGCCCGTTATGATACCCTAGACGGGTTCTTACCATAAGACCCCGCAGCCATGTTGTTGACCAACGAGGACATCCTCCGCATCGCCCGTCT
>JAJZTV010000017.1 GCA_021847385.1 Pseudomonadota bacterium
CTCAGCATCGTGGAAGAGCTGATGACGGCGCACGGCGTCTATCACATCATCCTGCACTTCTCGAGCAACCGGGCCGTGGCCTGGCACATTGACGACCCTTATCGCTATCGCCTGCTCGACATCCAGGAACTGGCCAACCCCAACAGTTGCCTGGCCTACCCGCGCCGGCCCTACCCCAAGGACGCCAGCACCCGGGCCAGCCAGATCCGCCCGGTGCTGCAAGGGCTGAAGGCGCTGCGCCTGATGGACGAGATGCTCTATCTGCGCAGCGGCACGCTGAATATCTTCAACGGCGTGGTCGGCCTGACCTTCTCCTGCGACGGCTCGCACTATGTACCGGTCGACGAGTTCCTGAGCAAGGGCGCCGATTTCTGGGTCAGCGGCGGCGCGTTGCAGGCCTAAGAACTTTTACCGGCCGACCGAGTCATTACTAAGCGGTAAAATAAGAGCCATACGTTCTCGCTACAATTCCGCATCGCTCACTTCAAGGAGTTTTTATGTTGCGTATCTTCCCTGCCCTGCTGGCCATCTTCATCGGCCTGGCCCTGCCCATGCACGACGCCGAGGCCAAGCGCTTCGGCGGCGGCAAGTCGTCCGGCATCCAACGGCAGATCACGCCACAACACCAGAACGGCGCCCCGGCGAAAAACGCCGCCGCACCGGCCCAGAACAACCCGGCCGCCGCACCGACGGCCCAGCCGGGCAAACGCAGTTGGCTCGGCCCGGTCGCCGGTCTGGCGGCCGGCCTCGGCCTGGCGGCATTGGCCTCGCACTTCGGCTTCGGCCAGGAAATGGCGAACTTCATGATGATCGCGCTCTTGGTCATGGCCGCGATCTTCTTGTTCAAGTGGCTCACCCGCCGGCGCGAACCGACGGCGATGCAATATGCCGGCATGGGTGCCGGCGGCGGCGTGACCCCGTTCCCGGCCAGCCCGGTGCCGGCCGGCAGCGTCGAACCTAAAGTTGCAGCGCAACCGGTGCTGCCCGCCGGCTTCGACGCCGAGGCCTTCACCCGCGAGGCCAAGCTGAATTTCCTGCGCATGCAGGCGGCCTATGACGCCGGCAACGTCGAGGACATCCGCGAGTTCACCTCGCCCGAGATGTTCGCCGAGATCAAGTTGCAACTGGCCGAGCGCGGCGCCGCCGCCCAGCGGACCGACGTGACCATGCTCAATGCCGAGGTGCTGGAATGCGCCGAGGAAAACAACCGCTTGCGCGTCAGCGTGCGCTTCCACGGCCTGATCCGCGAAGAAGCGCATGGCCCCGCGGCCGATTTCGACGAGATCTGGCACCTGACCAAGCCGGCCGACGGCAGCCACGGCTGGGTGGTGGCGGGTATTCAGCAGTTGAACTAAATGGACATGCCGTAGGGTGCGCTTCGCGCACCTTCACATGGTGCGCAGAGCGCACCCTACAAAACGCCGGCCTCGAGCCGGCGTTTTTTTGTCCCGGAATACGGCGTAAAACTTCCCACCTGCAGCCGCCTTGGCGAGGTCTACACTGTTGGAATAAGCGTCCATTTCAGTAGGAAACCAGCCCCGCGCCGCCTGCCTGCAGCATGCAGTGCAAGGCTCAGGCGATGCAGAAAAGCGGCCACCGGCGGCAAGGCAATCATGGAGGTGCAGTCATGCGTCAGATGGAACTTAGCAAGGCCTTTACCCTGATGGAACCCGGACCCGTCGTCCTGGTGACCACCCATGACGGCAGGAAGCACAACATCATGACCATCTCCTGGACCATGGTGCTGGACTTCACGCCGGCGTTTGCCATCTGCACCGGCGTGTGGAACCACTCCTTCGCCGCGCTGCGCAAGCACCGGGAGTGCGTCATCGCCATTCCCACCGTCGACCTGCTGGATCAGGTGGTCGGCATCGGCACCTGCTCCGGTGCCGACACCGACAAGTTCGCCAAGTTCGGCCTCACGCCCGAGCCGGGCAAGCACGTCAAGGCGCCCCTGATCAAGGAGTGCCTGGCCAACATCGAATGCCGGGTCGTCGACATGGTCGGCAAGCACAACCTCATCGTGCTGGAGGGCCTGGCCGCCTACAAAAACACCGCGCGCAAGGAGAAGCGCACGCTGCACGCGGTGGGCGACGGCACCTTCATCGTCGACGGCGACAAGCTGGACCGGAGGAAGATGATGGCCGCCAAGCTGCCGGCCGGGGTCTGAGGGTGTGGCAGGGCAATTCCGGGCGTTTGCCTCAATCGGTTCAACCGGTTCATGTTCGGCCTTGCCAACATTGGAATAACTGAATAGCTACTTCAGCAATCTGGCCAATTGCTGACGATAGGGATTCCAGCCATGGATTGGTTTTGTAGTTGTTCAGCCACGCTTGGACTGCATCAGCCCGCATATAGTCGACTATCATTCAGAACCGTAGGGCGCAGTCGCGCAGCACTGCGCCGTATGTGAGGTGTCGGATTCTCCCATTCGGCGGCTTGCTGCGCGAAGCCGCCCTACGCGTTAAGCGCCTAACGCAAGAGGGTTTGGTTGCGGCAATAGGTCTCGCGCAGGCGCCAGCCGCCGAGCACGGCGATGGCGGCGAAGCCGGCGGAGACGGCCAGGCCATTGCGGTAGCCCGCCCAGCTATACACGCGCACGCCGTCGGCCAGGGTGCCGTCCCAACTCAGGTCGGCGACCCAGCCGAACAGGGGCTGCATGATGGCGGCGCCGAGGAAGAGGCCGGTGTTGACCAGGGCGATGGCCATGCCGGCGTTGGCCGGGGGCGCCCATTCCTTGGCCGCGGCGTAGGTGACCACCATGCCGCCGGCCGAGATGCCGAGCACGGCATAGAGCAGCAAGCCCGACCAGCCTGGCCCCCAGGGCAGGAAGATGAGGCCGAGCCAACTGGCGCAGGACAATAGGCCGGCGCCGAGGATGACCGGCCGGCGCCGGCCCAGGCGGTCGGACAGCCCGCCCATCAGAAAGGTGCCCGCAGCGAAGCCGGCCAGCGCGGCGGTGGTGTAGAGCGAGGCCTCGGCGCGCGACAGCCCGAACAGGTCGCGCATGAGCGGCACGCCCCACAGGCCGGCGAAGGCGAACAGGCTGCCGGTGACGCCGAAGTTGACCCAGAAGCCGGGCCAGAGCTTTAGGTTGCCGAGCACGGCCTTGAGGTCGTGCCACCAGTGATGCTCGCTCGCGGCATGCGCGGTCTCGCCCGCCATGGCGCGCACCGACGGGAAGCCGACGTCCTCCGGCCGGTTGCGCACGAACAGGATAGTCAGCACCGCCAACGCCAGCGACAAGGCGCCGGCCGCGACGAAGACGTTGCGCCAGGAGAACCACGAGAGCAAGGCGGCGAGCGGGCCGGCGGCGAGGATGGAACCCATATTGCCGAGAAACATGGTGAGGCCGCTGACCAGGCCGTAGCGGCGCTCGCTGAACCAGACGGTGTTGGAGCGCATCAAACCGACGAAGACCACCGACACGCCGAGACCGACCAGGAAGCGTCCAGCCGATGCACTGCCGAAATCGGGTGCCAGGCCGAACAGGATGGAACCGAGGCCGGCGACCACGGCGCCGACCGCCACGCTGATGCGCGGACCAAGGGTATCGGCCAGGATGCCGGACGGCATCTGCATCGCGGTGTAGATGTAGTAGTACATCGCAGCCAGCGAGCCCAACTCGACACCGGTGGTGTGGAAGGCCTGCATCAAATCGGCCGCGACCACACCGGGCGCCATGCGGTGGAAGTAGACCAGCATGTAGGACAGCACCAGCAGGACATAGACCGTCCAGCGGACTTTCTGAAAACGGCGGTATTCGGCAGCGCTCAGCATAAAGCGGATTCTACGGCAATCGGCCGGCAAGAAATGGCGACGGGTCATTGTGGCGAGCCGATCCCCTGGCTATGCTGATCGGAGCCCAGCCCCTACCGGAGAGATGCGATGTCTCAGAAGAAACCGCCGACGCATCTGCAGATCGCGGACCATGCCAAGCTCGATACCGACTCGATCGAGCGCTCGCTCGGCAACCATCTGGTCTACTCGATCAGCAAGGACCCCCTGACCGCGACCGAGCGGGACTGGTTCTACAGCGCCGCCCACGCCGCACGCGACCGCTTGACCGAGCGCTGGATCAAGACCATGCGCCGCTACTACGACGAAGATGCCAAACGCGTCTATTACCTGTCGATGGAATTCCTGATGGGCCGCACGCTGACCAATGCCATCAGCAACATCGGTTGCCGCGATGCCTTCGACCAGGCCGTGCAAAGGCTGGGCCTCGACCTGGAACGTCTGCGCGAGCAGGAATTCGATGCCGCGCTAGGCAATGGCGGCCTCGGCCGCCTGGCCGCCTGTTTTCTCGATTCGATGGCGACCATGGGCATACCCGGCTATGGCTATGGCATTCGCTACGAATATGGCATGTTCACCCAGGCCATCGAAGACGGCTACCAGGTCGAGCACCCGGACAACTGGTTGCGCTATGGCAACCCGTGGGAATTTCCGCGGCCCGAGATCTTGTATCAGGTGAAGTTTCACGGCCACGTGGTTAGCTATGCCGACGAGCACGGCAAAAACCGCTACCACTGGGTGGATACCGACGACGTGATGGCCATGGCCTACGATTACCCGATCCCCGGCTATGGTAACGAGACGGTGAACAATATGCGGCTATGGGCGGCCAAGGCCAGCCGCGACTTCGACCTGCGCTATTTCAACGAGGGCAACTACATCAAGGCGGTGGAGGACAAGAACGAGTCGGAGAACCTGTCGAAGGTACTGTACCCGGACGACACCACGCGCATGGGCCGCGAGCTTCGGCTGAAACAGCAGTATTTCTTCGTCAGCGCGACGCTGCAGGATATCCTGGTGCGTCACCACAAGCATCACGACGACTTCGATACCTTGCCGGACAAGGTGGCGGTCCAACTCAACGACACCCACCCGTCCATCGCCGTACCGGAGCTGATGCGCATATTGGTCGACCTGCACGGCCTGGCCTGGGACCCGGCCTGGGACATCACCACCCGCACCTTCAGCTACACCAACCACACCCTGATGCCGGAGGCACTGGAGACCTGGCCGGTGGAACTGTTCGAGCGCGTATTGCCGCGCCACCTGCAGATCATCTACGAGATCAACCATCGATTCCTGAAGGATGTGATCCATCACCATCCGGAAGACCCCGCGCTGTGGGCACGCATGTCGATCATCGACGAAGGCCATGGCCGGCGCGTACGCATGGCGCACCTGGCCATCGTCGGTAGCCACAAGGTCAATGGCGTGGCCGAGCTGCACACCCAATTGATGAAGGACACGATCTTCAACGACTTCCACCGCTTGTGGCCGGACCGGATCGTCAACATGACCAATGGCATCACGCCGCGGCGCTGGCTGGATCAGGCCAACCCCGGGCTATCGGCCTTGATCTCCAGGCATATCGGCGATGATTGGCTGAAGGACTTGAGCCAACTCGAACGGCTGGCACCGCTGGCGAACGACGCCGGTTTTCGCGCCGCGTTCGCCCAGGTCAAGCGCGACAACAAAGCCAGGCTGGCCCGGCTGATCGCCCAGCGGCTGCACCTGACCGTCGACCCCGATTCGCTGTTCGACGTGCAGATCAAGCGCATGCACGAATACAAACGACAACTGCTCAACGTGCTGCACGTGGTCACGCTGTACAACCGGCTGCGCGCCGGCGGCGATTGCGTGCCACGCACCGTGATCTTCTCCGGCAAAGCGGCCCCGGGCTACCGCCAGGCCAAGTTGACCATCAAGCTGATCAACGACGTGGCCGACATCGTCAACAACGACCCCGTCGTCCACGGCCGGCTTAAGGTCGTGTTCATTCCCAATTACGATGTCACCACCGCCCAGGACATCATCCCGGCCGCCGATCTGTCGCAGCAGATCTCGACCGCCGGCACCGAGGCCTCGGGCACCGGCAACATGAAGCTGGCCTTGAATGGTGCGCTCACCATCGGCACCCTGGATGGCGCCAATATCGAGATTCGGCAGGAGGTCGGCGCGGAGAATTTCTTCATCTTCGGCCTGACCACGCCAGAGGTGGCGAACCTGCATCAGGCCGGCTATTCGCCGCTGGACCACTACCAGAACAACGATGAGCTGCGGCACGTGCTGGACATGATCCGCGACGGCTACTTCTCGCCGGATGAACGCGACCGTTTCCAGCCGATCTTCGATGCCCTCACCACCGACGGCGATCGCTTCCTGCTGCTGGCCGACTACGCGTCTTATATCGCGTGCCAACAAGATGTCGAGACGCTGTACCGCGACCGCGAGGGGTGGGTGCGCAAGGCCATCTTGAACGTCGCCCACATGGGCAAGTTCTCGTCCGACCGCACCATCGGCGAATACGCCAAGCACATCTGGCATGCCAAACCGGTGATCGCGCAAGGCTAAGGAGACGCTTGGCCGCTACAATAGCGGCCATGGAACCCCTTGCCCCCTATGCCGGTTTAAGTCCCGACACCATACTCGATGCCCTGGACAGCATCGGCCTGCGCGGCGACGGCCGACAACTGGCGTTGAACAGCTATGAGAACCGCGTCTATCAAATCTGGCTGGAGGACAACGGTTCGGTCGTCGCCAAGTTCTACCGGCCCGAGCGCTGGAGCGATACCGCCATCCTGGAAGAGCACGCCTTCACCCTGGAGTTGGCCGAGCGCGAGATTCCCGTCGTCGCCCCCTTGATGGTGAACGGCACCAGCCTGCACCGCCATGACGGGTTTCGTTTCGCCGTTTATCCACGCCAGGGCGGCCGGGTACCTGAGTTGTCCGACCCCGACACGCTGGAATGGATGGGCCGCTTCATCGGCCGCATCCATGCCGTCGGCAGCCTGCAGCGCTTCGCGCACCGCCCCACCTTGGATATCGCCAGCTTCGGCGAAGAACCCCGCGATTTTTTGCTGCACGGCGATTGGCTACCGGCCGATTTGACCGAGGCCTATCGCTCCGTGGCCGAACAGGCCTTGGTCGGCGTGCGCCATGCCTTCGCCCGGGCCGGTGACGTGGCCGCGCTGCGATTGCATGGCGACTGCCACATGGGCAACGTGCTGTGGACCGATGACGGCCCGCATTTCGTCGATTTCGACGACAGCCGCATGGGTCCGGCGGTGCAGGATTTATGGATGCTGCTGTCGGGTGAGCGCGACGAGCGTATTCGGCAACTGGCCGACGTGCTGGCCGGCTATGAAGACTTCATGACGTTCGACAGCCGCGAACTGCACCTGATCGAAGCCCTGCGCACCCTGCGCCTGATCCACTACGCCACCTGGCTGGCCCGGCGCTGGTGCGACCCGGCCTTTCCCGCCGCCTTCCCCTGGTTCAACACCCAGCGCTATTGGCAAGACCACATCCTGGCTTTGCGCGAGCAAATCGCCGCGATGGACGAACCGCCGCTGTGGCCGGCCTAACCCATCATCCACCGATGAGCTATTGAATATGCAACTCGACCGCATCCTGCAATCCCAAGGCTTCGGCAGCCGCAAACAATGCCGGGCCATGATCCGCCACGGCCAAGTCGCCATCGCTGACGCGACCTGCGACGACCCCTTCGCCGAATTCGCCCCTGAAGGCCTGCACTTCAGTGTCGATGGCGAGCCTTGGCAATACCGCGAACATGCCTATGTCATGCTGCACAAGCCGCAAGGCTACGAGTGCTCGCGCGCGCCGAAGCACCACCCGAGCATCTTTTCGCTGCTGCCCGACCCCTTGATCGGGCGCGAGGTGCAGCCTGTCGGCCGCCTGGACGAAGACACCACGGGCCTCTTGCTGCTGACCGACGACGGTCAGTTTATCCATGCCCTCACCTCACCCAAGCGCAAGGTGCCGAAGGTCTATGCGGTAAGCACCAAGCACCCGGTCGACGACGCCCAACTGGCCGCCCTGCGCCGTGGCGTGCAACTGCACGATGAACCGGCGCCGATCGCAGCGGCCACCTGCGAACAAATCGCCGAGCGCTTGATCCACCTCACCCTGATCGAAGGCAAATACCACCAGGTCAAGCGCATGGTCGCCGCCGCCGGCAACCGGGTGGAGGCCTTGCGCCGCATCGCCATCGGCGGCCTGACGCTGCCGGACGACCTGGAGGAAGGCGAATGGCGCTGGTTGGAACCGGCCGACCTGGAGCGCTTATGGCAGGCCCAGGATGCTTGAGCCGAGCCCGAGCAACCACTGGCAGGCCGATCATGCCACGCTGCTGCTGAACTGCTATCGACACTGGACAGGGCACGATCTGATCGACCCAAGCCCGTCCCCACACGCGGCGGCTCACACCTTATATGAAGCGCCCTTCGTCGTGCTGTCGCACAACACCGAGGCCGATCCCTGTTTCACCTACGCCAACCTGGCGGCACAGCGGCTGTTCGAGATGCCCTGGAGTGATCTCGTCGGCCTGCCCTCGCGCTACTCGGCCGAACCGTTGGTACGCGAGGAACGCGAACGCCTGCTCCGACGCGTGGCCGAGCATGGTTTCATCGACGATTACAGCGGCGTACGCATCGCCAAATCGGGCCGGCGCTTTCGCATCGAACATGCCACGGTATGGAATCTCATCGCGGCCGACGGCAGCCCGGCCGGGCAAGCCGCCGCCTTCAGCCATTGGCACGCACTCGGCTGAAAACATCCACTTACCTTGTGGTTTACCCTCGGCCAGCCGTGGTCTAACTTGGTATTACCTAAAGCCATAAGGAGAGGGATCATGAATGCCATTGCCCACGACTTCGTCCGCCCCGGCTATGAGCCCACGCTGGACCCGGATTTTCCCCACGCCCCCGTCGATTGGAACCGAGATGCGGGCCTACGCGCAGCACATGAGCTCGGCTTGAAGCTGAGTGAAGAGCACTGGCAGGTGGTCTGCGCCTTACAGGAATTTTATGCCCAGCATGAGACCGGCCATATCAATGTGCGCGAACTGCACGATGCCTTGGATGAGTTCTTTCATCCCGAGGGCGGCATCAAATATTTGTATCGGTTGTTCCCCGGCGGGCCGATTGCCCAGGGCTGCCGCCTAGCCGGCCTGACGCCGCCGGCAGGCGCCGCCGACAAAGGCTTCGGCAGCGTCGTTTAGGTGTAATTGCCGCCGGCCGGGTTCAGCTCGATGTAATACGGGGGCGTGTCGGCCGGTTCTTCCTGTGCGGCCTGGCTGCGGCACAACATGGCCTCGACCCGAGCCGCTTGGATGAAGGCGGCATCGACCACAGCCGGATAGAGGCGATGCTGGCGCTCGACCGTTTCCGCCTGGCTACGGGCTTGTCGCTCTAGACCTTGGCGGGTATCGGCAGTCAGGCCGGCCAAAAGCAGCAACCACGGCGCCTGCCACGCCAAGTAATCCGCGACCAGCCGCTCATACAACGCCTCATGACCGGACTCGGCCAGCAACAGCGCGGGGAAAGCGGCCCCCGCCAATCGACGGCCGACGAACAGCTCGGACAGATTGCCGCCCGCCAGCCCTATGCCGCTGCCGTCTGCCTCGCGCCGGAACCACTGAGTGCTAGGCGGCTCGCCCGCGCAGGCGTTGACGTAGCAGGTCAGCCGATCGGCCGCCGACTGGCCTTCATCCGTGCAGGCCTGCGGCATCGCTTCGCTAAAAAAGGTCGCGCGCGCGGCCAGACCGGCCCGCCAAAGGGCCGGCTGCTCCTGCCATGTCTCGCTTTCGGTCAACGCGCTATGCAATAAGGCAAGCGGCTGGCCCTCGATATCGAGCAGCCAATACTCGTAGCAATCCTTGGGCTCGAAGGGCAGTTTGTCGTGCAGGGCGAGCAGATGCTCGTAGACCACCGCCCCCATCGCTTCCATGCGCAGAAAATCCTCGGAAGGATAGATCGGCCCGCGCTTGAGGCCCCGCTCAAGCGACCAACTGCCATAGCGGATATCGCTGATCTGTATCCTGGTACCGGGCGCCAGGTCGCGGGTCAGTTCATCGTTGCTGACATAGATATCCCAGTGGATACCGTCGCTGGTCACCGCCTCGGCCGCCGCATAGCGGATGACATGGACCATGCCGCGATAGGGATTGAGCAGGCGTTGGGCGTAGCAATCGACCAGCATCGATAAGCCCTCCATCGACAACGCATTGGCGGATCGGTATCCAGGCCAATCCGCCGCCAGAGAATTGGCCCACATTATAAAATGGGCTCAGATCGCGGTCAGCTTTGCCATTCCTGGCACAATGTTTTTATCGACCCAGAGGGAGCAATGACATGGAGTTCTTTGCCACCGCCGCCGTCCAGGTCCGCGCCACAGACCTGCAGCGACAACTCGCCATCGGCAATCTGCCGCATTGGTGCGCCTCGATCGACAAGGTGCTGGAGAACGAGGGCGATAGGGGCAGCATCTATTGTCTTTGGGGTGAGTTCCGGGTCCATCGCGAACTCATCCGCGATGGCGTCCGGTTTTCGTTGCCGACGTGTCCCAATGGCCTACAATGGACCGTCACCGTCGAAAACAGCGCCCACTCGGGCCAGGCCCTGGTGCACTGCACAATCAATCGACGCGAACATGCCACGGATTTCATCGAATCGGTCGAGCGCTTTGTCGGCGACTGGAAAGCCGGCCTGGAAGGCAGCACCCCCGCGGTGCATCCCCGCCCGGCACCGGGTTGCGACTGCATGCCCTGGTTTGCGTAAAGCCGGTCAAGTCAAACGTATTCGTCGATCTTGTTGCCGACATCGTCGGCACGACGCGTGCGGGTCCGACGATCTAAGCTAGTTCGGGTATCCAGAATGATCGTCTCGTCAGCCTCGCGGCGGCCCTCCTGCCGCCGATCCTCGCCGCTGCGCCGCTCCTCCGCCTCTTCGCCCGCCTGCTGCTCCGCCCCGCCTCGCTTGGGTTGCTGGCGCTTGGGCAGATAGGTCTGCCGCGCCGCAGCGTTTGGCGCGGTCGGGCGTACCGGGGCGACGGCATCGGGCTGACGAATCTCATAGCGATTCTCGATCACCGTGGTCGGTGGGATATTGTCGGCTGGCAGACGCATCTATGCCTTCCCGCTGCTTCCTCATATTCGATATATAGCTTGTTTATCGGCAATGACCGCGCCAACTTGAGCCGGTGGCTCAAATTTGCAGCGACGGCAGCAGGAAAGTCGGGCGTGCCGTGCTGGCAACCACCGCCCCGGCACCGACTACGCCGCCAAGAATCAAGGCCGAATCGATACCGAAATCGTTGGCCCCGCGGATATCGGTCTCCAGTTGGTCGCCGATCATCACCATGTCGCGGCAACCGGCACGCCGCTCGGCCTCTTCGAAAATAGCGGCATGCGGCTTGCCTAAGCGCGCGAAGCGCAAGTCGAGGCGCTCCGGGTAACGCAAGGCCAAAGCGGCCTCGATCAGCAAGGCGATGCCGCCCGAGGTCACACCGAAGCCGCGTCCGGTCGGGAAGATCAAGTCGGGGTTGGGCAACACCATCGCCGCCGGCCGGCCGGATTCGATCTTGTCGATCAAGGCCGAAAGCGTTGCGTCTACCGTTTCCAGAAACGGGAAACCGGCTTGGTCGCAAACCACCAACACCTCGAAATCCGCCTTCAAATCCACCACTTCACCACCGGCCAGTTCCACATAGCGCCGGCTGTCGGCCGGTCCGAGCACACGGCAACGCCGGCCGACCAAACCTTGTTCGACGAAATAGGGCGTCAGCAAGGAACCCGAGGTGATGATGCGTTCGGGTGGAATCGCCAGACCGAACGCCTGATAGCGCGCTGCTGCGGTCTCCGGCAACCGGGCCGCACCGTTGGTCAGCATGAAATAGGCTTGGCCGCGCCGGTTTAGCACCTCGATCAATTCGCAGGCGCCGGGCAGCGGCCCTGCCAGGGTAACCAAAACGCCATAGGCATCGAGCAGCAGCACAGGGTAATTGCGCAGCAGATCGGCGATGCCGATGCGAGGGATAGGCATCATCGACTGCCTGCGGCTTCGTAGCTGGCACATTGCAGTACAACCATGGCTTAAGGCCTTTCGAATTTGTGAACGCCCGATTTTGCCAGCCTTGGCCGCTTCAGGGTTTGCGCTGCATTCTTCATGTGTTAGCCTGAACCGATGCATTGCATGCCCCAGAAATGAGACCGCGCTTGAGATTACACACCCTCTCCCCCCTCCTGATCGGCGCAAGTCTGTTCGGCGCGATACCTAGCGCAACCGCCCAGGAAGCGCTGGATCCCGGCTTTGTCGCCTGGCTCGGCGGCGTCCACGACGAGGCCCTGTCGCGTGGCGTCTCCGAGCGGACCTGGCAAGCCGCACGCCCCGCCATGCACCCCATCGAACGCGTGCTCGAGCTGGATGCGAAGCAGCCCGAGTTCGTCGAGACCTTTTGGAATTACCTGGACCGGCGTGTCAACGGGCAACGCATCGAGGAAGGCCGCAAGCTGATGCAGAAGCATCACGCCCTATTGGCCAAGATCGCACACGATTATGGCGTGCCGCCCGGTATCTTGCTCGCCTTCTGGGGCATGGAAACCCATTACGGCAAATTCACCGGCGGCTATCCGGTCGTCGGAGCGCTCGCCACCCTGGCCTATGACGCGCGCCGCAGCCGCTGCTTCCGTGCCGAGTTGCTCGATGCCTTGGATATCCTGCAAGCCGACCATATCAAGGCTGACGTCATGCTCGGCTCGTGGGCCGGCGCGATGGGACAAGTGCAGTTCATGCCTTCCACCTTCCGCCGTTATGCCGTCGATGCCGACGGCGATGGCCATAAGGACATCTGGTCGTCACCGGCCGATGCGCTGGCCTCGGCCGCCCATTATCTGCACGAGGCCGGCTGGCAAGCCGAGCAACCATGGGGCGAACCCGTGCGCCTGTCGGCCAACTTCGATTGGCAGCTCGCACGGCTCGATGTCAAAAAATCCCTGTCGGCATGGGCTGCGCTTGGCATCAGCCGCAGCGACGGCAGCCCGCTGCCCCAGCTGGACGAGACCGCCTCGATCCTATTGCCGCAGGGCCACACCGGCCCGGCCTTCCTGGTCTATGGCAATTTCGACGTCATGCTGACTTGGAACCGCTCGGTGAATTACGCGCTGGCAGTCGGTCACTTGGCCGACCGTCTGGAGGGCGCGCCTGCGCTGTATCTCGGACGCGATGCCGACAATCGCCGCTTGACCCGCGAGCAGGCCATGGAAATCCAGCAGCGCCTGGCCCAATTGGGGTTCAATGCGGGCGAGCCCGATGGCGTGTTGGGCTCGAAGACTCGGGCGGCGATTCGCGCCTATCAAGCGGCCAACAATCTACCGGCCGACGGTTACCCTTCGCTACCGCTGTTGGAACAGCTTCAAGCCGCCGTGTCGCGGCCCAGCAAGACCGCCTTACTTCTCTTCTGAAACGAGCCGGACGATTTCCCGCTGCTGGGAAAGATAACGCCGCTTGGCATTGGCCGGCTGCAAGCGTTCGCTCAGCCAGGCCTCCGCCATAGAAGCCGCCATGGGCTTGGCGAAATAATAGCCTTGGCCTTCGTCGCAGCCGAGCGGCAACAAGGCCTGCAACTGCGCCTCGGATTCGACCCCCTCGGCCACCACGGTCAGGCCCAAGGCGCGTCCCAACGACACGATCGCGCTGGCGATGGCCATGTCCTCGGGGTCGGTCAGGATATCGCGCACGAAGGAGCGGTCGATCTTCAGCACCAGGATCGGCAGCCGCTTCAGATAGCTCATCGACGAGAAGCCGGTGCCGAAATCGTCGATCGCGATACGCATACCCAGCTCTTCCAGTGCGCCGAAGGTGGTCATGATCCGGTCGGATTGTTCGAGCAAGAGGTTCTCGGTAATCTCCAACTCCAGCCAGCGCGGCTCCAAATTGTAGTTACCCAGGCAATGGGCCACGTGATCGGCCAAGCCTGGCTCCCAGAATTGCCGCGACGACACGTTCACCGCCACGCCGACGCGCATGCCCTTGTCGTGCCATTCGCGAACCTGGGCGCAAGCCTTGTCCATCAGCCATTTACCGACCGGCACGATCAGACCGGTATCCTCCAGGGCCGACACGAATTCGGCCGGCGACATATAGTCGTGACCGGGCCGTTCCCAGCGGAGCAAGGCCTCCACCGAGGTCGGCACGCCGGAGGGCAAGGTCACCCGTGGCTGGTAATGCACCGTGAACTCGTCGTTTTCCAGGGCCTGGCGCAAAGCGCGCTCCAGACCGACCCGCTGCATGACCTTGGCCGCCATCTCGGTGGTGAAGAATTGGTAGTTCGAACGGCCGCGATCCTTGGCGCGATACATCGCGGTATCGGCCGCCCGGAACAGGTCGTCGATGTTGTCGGCGTCGTTCGGGTAGATGGCAATGCCGACACTGCAACCCATGAACACTTCATGCTGCTCGACATGGAAGGCCTGCGAAAAGGCGTCGACGATGGCCCCGGCGCGATCCGACACGTCCTCGATCTGGCTCATCCCCTCCAGCAGGATGATGAATTCGTCGCCGCCCAAACGGGCGATGGTGTCGCCCGGCCGCACCATCTTGCCCAGGCGTTCGGCCGCCAGCTTCAAGACCTGATCGCCGACCGCATGGCCCAAGGTGTCGTTCACATCCTTGAACTTGTCGAGATCGAGGAACATGACCGGCACGATGCGCCGATTGCGTTTGGATTTGACGATGGCCTGCTCCAGGCGGTCGCGAAACAGCACGCGGTTAGGCAGGCCGGTCAGCACATCGTGATAGGCCAAGTGATGCAGCCGCTCCTGGGTTTCGACCAGACGCGTCGCATCGCGGCTGGTCGAAATGAAATGCGTGATCTCGCCCTTCTCATCCATCACCGGCGAGATGGTCTCTTCCTGATGGTAGATATCGCCGCCCTTGCGCCGGTTGATGAAGGTTGCGAAGAAGGAATGGCCCGAGGTCACGGTTTGCCACAGGTCTTTGTAGAACGCGCCATCGTGGCTGCCACCCTGCAAGATGCGCGGGTTCTGGCCGATCAGTTCCGCCTGGTCGTAGCCGGTCATCTTCTCGAACGCCGGATTGACGTACTCGATGGTGCCGTGATTGTCGGTAATGACCACCGCCTCGGCCGATTGCTCGATGGCCCGGGTCAGTTGCCGCATGCGCCGCTCGGTGTGGCGGCTATCGGTCACATCGGTGGCGAGGCCGGCGATACGCTGGATGCGGCCGCGCCGATCGCGTAGCGGATAGGCTTGCAGCGAGATCCAACGCACTTCCCCTGTCTGCTGCACGACCCGGAACGGCGGCAATTCGATTGCCTCGGGCAACTGCTCTGCCGGCGTCGAGATAATCGCCTCGATCTCGGCACGATCTTCAGGGTGCAAGCTGAACAACCAGGACAGCGGCGACTGGATCAATTGGTCGCGCGAACGTCCCCACATCCGTTCATAGGCCGGGCTGACATAAAGCACCCGCTGCCAATCCGGTGTCCAGACCCAAAACACCTGGGGCATGTAATGCGCGAGGACGCGAAAACAATGCGCGCTTTCGGTAAAGAAATGAGGGTGATCCAAACCAAGCTGGCTGCGATAGCGTGCAATCGAAAGCGGGTCGGTCAGCCTGCGCCAGGCTGCCCTGAGCTTCATCATCATTATTTACTGGCTCCACCATCCAGTTATGCATCATTCGGCCGAGGCATAGCCACCGCAGCCGATGGCTAAGTCTACGCCTGAAACCCGTTGCCTTCCAGACCAGCTCGGCATGACAAATGGCCTATTTGCGGCCCGGCCGAACAAGGGGTTACGATCAAACGCAAACGATTATTGGAGCCTATTTGTGATCGACAACCTGATCTGCTGGAAATGCGGTGCGGCGCTCGATGCGCTGCCACAGCCGCTGTCGCGTCGCGCCGAATGCCCAAATTGCCATGCCGAATTGCATGTGTGCCGGCTCTGCCGCCATTTCGATCCGGCCAAGGCCAAGCAATGTCGCGAGCCGGTGGCCGACGAGGTGAAAGACAAGACCCGCGCCAACTTCTGCGACTGGTTCCAAGCCCAGGCCTTGGTACATGCGTCCAGTGCCGGCAAGGCAACAGCCAAACGCGCCGAGTTGGCGGCCTTGTTCGGCGACACCGGCGAAAAACCGGCCGAACCGGGTTCGGCACGGCAAGCCTTGGCCGACCTGTTCGGTAAAAAAACCGATTAGGCCGTTTTCAGCCTGGACGAAAACCGGGTGCGAAATTTCGCCAGCTTGGGGGCGATCACCGCCATGCAATAGCCCTGGTTTGGGTGGTTACGGAAATAGCCTTGGTGATAGGCCTCGGCCTTCCAAAAGGCCGGCGCCATCGCCACCTCGGTCACGATGGCATCGGCGAACAGCTTGGCCTCGGTCAATTCCGCAATCAGGTCCCGCGCCGTTGCCAGCTGTTCCGGTGAATGACAAAAGATCGCCGAGCGATATTGCGTGCCACGGTCATGGCCCTGACGATCCGGCGTGGTCGGATCGTGGATCGCGAAGAACACCTCCAGGATCTCGCGGTAACTGATCACCGCGGGATCGAAGCGCAGTTGCACCACCTCGGCATGGCCGGTATTACCGCCGCACACGGCCTCATAGCTCGGCTGCTCGACTTGCCCCCCCATGTAGCCGGACTCGACGCCAAGCACGCCCTGCAGGGCTTCATAAACCGCTTCCAGGCACCAGAAACAACCGCCGCCCAAGGTCGCTATTTCTACCGTTTGCATCGCTCACCTCCCTTTATCGATTAGGCCGGCATGGCGCAGGAAATCTTCGACATAGCCCAGCAGGCCCGGCGTCTCGGTTTCGGCATATTCATATCGGGCACGCAATATCGGTTTGCCGATCGCGACCAATTGGGCCAGGTCGACCGGCGTCGCCGCAATCACCGCCTCCGCCTCGGCCCGGTCCAAAGTTGCCGCCAAGCCATGCAACTGCGCGGCGGAGTAGCCCATGGCCGGCAACACCGAACCGATCTGCGGATAGTTATCGAACACCGGCGCGATCTGCGGATCGAGCCACGGCCGCGGATCGACGATCACCGCGCCAGCGCGTTGCGCCGCCACCCAGCCCGCGCCATAGGCCATGCCGCCATGGGTCACGGTCGGACCGTCCTCCACCACGACGACGCGTTTGCCGCGCAAGGACTCGGCTTGGTCCAAGCTGACCGGCGAGGCCGCGCGCACGATGCCGGCCCTTGGGTTCAAGCGCCGAATGTGATCGAGCACCCTTTGCACCGCCGCCGGCTCCGCCACATCGGTCTTCAT
>JAJZTV010000233.1 GCA_021847385.1 Pseudomonadota bacterium
CGATGCCGGCCCTTGGGTTCAAGCGCCGAATGTGATCGAGCACCCTTTGCACCGCTGCCGGCTCCGCCACATCGGTCTTCATGATGACCGCGACATCGGCCATGCGCAGCACGGCCTCGCCCGGGTGATGACTCAGCTCGTGACCCGGCCTGAGCGGGTCGGTCAGCACGATATGCAGGTCGGGCTTGAGGAAGGGGAAGTCGTTGTTGCCGCCTTCCCAAATCAGCAGGTCGGCCTCGCTCGCGGCCTGCTCGGCAATGCGCGCATAGTCCACCCCGGCATAGACGACATGGCCGAGCGCGATATGCGGCTCGTATTCCTCGCGCTCTTCCACCGTACACTGCGCGGCCGCGATGTCGGCCCGGCTGGCGAAGCGCTGTACCGCTTCGGCCGCCAGGTCGCCGTATGGCATCGGGTGGCGCAGCACAGCCACGCGCAAGCCTTGCCCCTTCAGCCAATGCGACAAGTAACGCGAGGTCTGCGACTTGCCGCAACCGGTGCGCACCGCGCTGATCGCGATGACCGGCTTGCCGGCCTTGATTTGCGTGCGCTCCGGCCCCAATAGCAGGAAATCGGCCCCCGTCGCCAGTGCCCGCGAGGCGGTATGCATCACGTGTTCGTGCGTCACATCGCTATAGGCGAACACCACTTGATCGACCCGCTCGCGCCGGCAGATCGCCTCCAGCTCGCTCTCATCGAAGATGGGGATGCCCGCCGAATACCGTGGCCCGGCCAGCGCGGCCGGATAACGGCGGCCGGCGATGCCCGGTATCTGCGCCGCGGTAAAGGCGACCACCTCCACCGCCGGGTCGTCGCGATAGACCACATTGAAGTTGTGGAAGTCGCGACCGGCGGCGCCGAGGATCAGGATACGGGTTGCACGTCGTGCGTCCATCACGGCTCCTTTGCCTGAACTCGATGTTCAGGCCTGTTTCTTCACACCGGCGGGCAAGTGTTGCCGCAGGGTCTGTACCAGCCGGGTCATGGTATCGAGGTATGGGGTGCGCTTGCGCCAAACCAAGGCGATCACCCGGCCCGCCCCCTTCGCCGCCAACGGCCTGATGACGATGCCGGCTTGGGCCGGCGTGGCGCAAGCCAACTGCGGCAGCAAGGTCACCCCGATACCCATGGCCACCATCTGGCGCAGGGTCTCCAGGCTGGTCGCCCGGACCTCTTCGCTCGCCAGGCCTTGTAGACCGCAGACCGCCAAGGCCTGGTCGCGCAGGCAATGGCCCTCTTCCAACAACAGCAGATTGGCTTGGCTCAATTCATCCAGGCCGACCTTGGCCTTCTTCGCCAAGGCGTGCCCTGCTGGCAAGGCGGCCAGGAAGGGCTCGGTAAACAACGGCGCCACCGTCAACCCGTCCTCGTCGACGGGCAAGGCCAGCAGGCCGGCATCCAGCTTGCCCTCGTGCAGCTGGGCGAGCAATTGTGGCGTGGTCACCTCACGCAACAACAACCTGAGTTTGGGGTAGGCCGCACGCACCTGCAGCAAGGCATGCGGCAGGTAATAGGGGCCCAGGGTCGGGATGACGCCGATCTGTACCGTGCGGTCCATCGGGTCTTCGGCGTATTTGGCCAACTCGCGGATGCGCTCGGCCTCTTGCAGGATCAGCCGGGCGGATTCCACGATCTCGCGCCCGATCGGCGTCGGCGTAATGCGCTTCAGGCTGCGGTCGAACAAGGTCGTGCCCAGAGTGTCCTCCAGCTTCTTCAGGCCGGTGGACAGGGTCGACTGGCTGACGAAGCAGGCCTCGGCCGCTTGGCCGAAGTGACCGGCCTCCGCCAGCGCCACCAGATAGCGCAGTTCCTGCAGGGTCATGGCATTCGATTGAGATTATCAATCGTTGAATTCTAGACAATTCATTAGCTCGAACAAGCCTTTTGGCCTTTAATGGATCTAGGCCCAGCGCGACATGTCCTCGCTGAGGCTTCAATCAACCACAACGAAAGGAGTACATCATGGCTATCGATATCGGTATCAGCGACAAGGACCGGGCCAAGATCGCAGAGGCACTATCCAAGATGCTGGCGGACAGCTACATCCTCTACCTCAAGACCCACAACTTCCACTGGAACGTCACCGGGCCGATGTTCCAGACCCTGCACAGCATGTTCATGGTGCAATACACCGAACTGTGGAACGCACTGGACCTGATCGCCGAGCGCATCCGTGCCCTGGGCCATCCGGCACCGGGCTCGTACAAGCGCTATGCTGACCTGTCCACGATCAAGGAGGAAGATGGCGTGCCCGCCGCCAGCGACATGATCCGGCAATTGGTCGCCGGGCAGGAAGCGGTGGCCCGCACCGCCCGCGCCGCCTTCAAGGTGGCCGATGCGGCGAACGACCAGCCGACCGCCGACCTGCTCACCCAGCGCATGGAGGTGCATGAGAAGAACGCCTGGATGCTGCGGGTGCTGCTTGAGGATGACACCGCCTCGAAACCGAAAAAAGGCCGCAAATAAGTTGGCGCAGCACGCCTAAGGGTCAAGCCTGCGCCAGCACGGCCAAGCTCTCCCGGACGATCTCGCGCACCTCGGCATCGGGATCGTCCGCATGCGCGGCCAGATAGGATTTGGCCTCGGCACTGCCGGTCAGGCTCAGGTAATGACAGGCGTCGGCCCGCACCCGCGCATCGGGGTCATCCGCCATCTCGCCCAATCGGGCTGTCAACGATTGGAGCGCGGCGCTATGGGCAAACTCTTCCATGAGCACACCTGCGCCCAGGCGGACGTTCAGGCTCGCCTCCGGATTGGCGATGATCGGCAAGATTGCACCGAGCCGGTCCGGTGCCGCCTGCACCAATTCGACCACATGCGCGGCCTGGCCGTCCTTGAGCAACTGGTGGAAATAGTCGGCCCAGCCTTCTTCGCTCTTGGCCCGTTCGGCCCAGGCCTTCAACTCGGCGGCGCTTTGGGCACCGGTGAATTCGAATTGGCCGATGCGCACCCAGGGCACGCTGCGCACGTTCTGCGCGTCGGCCAGCTCGGGGTGGCGCTCGACGTTCACCACCGTCAATTGGCCGACGATGCCTTGTTTGACCAAATCCGCCAACGCGGCCAAGGTCGTCGCGCAATGGTGGCAGTGGCTGGAGATCATCAACGTGGCATTGGGTGCTGTCATCGCTCAGGGTAGAAAATATTC
>JAJZTV010000234.1 GCA_021847385.1 Pseudomonadota bacterium
GCCTCCTTGAGCACGGTATCGAAGGCCAGGCCCTTGTCGCGCATCTCGGACAGGATGAAGTTGGTGGTGCCGTTGATGATGCCGGCCAGCCACTGGATGCGGTTGGCCGACAGGCCCTCGCGGATCGCCTTGATGATCGGGATGCCGCCGGCCACCGCCGCCTCGAAGGCGACCATCACGCCCTTGGCCTGGGCCGCGGCGAAGATCTCGTTGCCGTGCTTGGCGATCAGCGCCTTGTTCGCGGTGACCACGTGCTTGCCGTTCTGGATGGCCTTGAGCACCAAGGTGCGCGCCGGCTCGATGCCGCCGATCAACTCGACCACGATGTCGAGCTCGGGATTGTCGACCACGGCCATGGGGTCGGTGGTCAGGTCCAGGCCCTCGCCGGCAAAGACACGGGCCTTGGCCAGGTCGCGCACGGCGGCCTGCACCACGCGAATCTCGCGCCCGGCGCGGCGGGCGATCTCTTCTTTGTTGCGGCGCAGCACAGTGAGGGTGCCGCCGCCGACGGTGCCAAGGCCAAGCAGGCCAACATGGATGGGTTTCATAGTTGTTTCTTTATCTACGGTTCAATCAGGTCGAATGGCGTTTTCGGTAATTGGCAAGGAAGCGCGCCATGCGCTGGAAGGCCTCGCGCAGCACCTCCTCATGGGGCAGGAAAACGATACGCAAATGGTCGGGATTGGGCCAATTGAAGCCGCTGCCCTGCACCACCAGCACCTTCTCCTCTTCCAGCATATCGAGGACGAATTGCTGGTCGTCCTTGATCGGGTAGACCTTGGGATCGAGGCGCGGGAACAGGTAGAGCGTGGCCTGCGGCTTGACGCAGGACACCCCCGGGATGGCGTTGAGCATCTCCCAGGCCAGGTCGCGCTGGCGGGTCAGGCGGCCGTCCGGGGCGACCAACTCATAGATGCTCTGATAGCCGCCCAGGGCGGTCTGGATCGCGTGCTGGGCCGGCACGTTGGCGCACAGGCGCATCGAGGCCAGCATGGTCAGGCCCTCGATGAAGTCCTGGGCATGGCGTTTCTCGCCCGACAGCACCACCCAGCCGGTGCGGTAGCCGCAGGAACGGTAGTTCTTCGACAGGCCGTTGTAGGTGAGAAACAGCAGATCGTCGGCCAGCGAGGCCATCGGCGTGTGCTTGCGGCCGTCGTAGATCATCTTGTCGTAGATCTCGTCGGCACAGACCACCAGTTGATGCTGCCGGGCGATCTCGATCAGTTCCTTGAGCAGCGCGTCCGGGTAGAGCGCCCCGGTCGGGTTGTTCGGGTTGATGACGACGATGGCCTTGGTCTTGGGCGTGATCTTAGCCTTGATGTCTTCGATGGAGGGCAGCCAACCGGCCTCCTCGTCGCACAGGTAATGCCGGGGCGTGCCGCCGGCCAGGGTGACCCCGGCCGTCCAGAGCGGATAGTCCGGTGCCGGCAGGAGGACCTCGTCACCGGCGTCGAGCAAGGCCTGCATGGTCATCACGATCAGCTCGGAAACGCCGTTGCCGATGTAGATGTCCTCGATCTGCACGCCCTTGATGCCGACCCGCTGGGTCTCGTGCATGATCGCCTTGCGCGCCGAGAACAGGCCCTTGGAATCGCAGTAGCCGGCCGCGTCGGGCAGATTGCGGATGACGTCCTGCACGATCTCCTCCGGGGCATCGAAGCCGAACGGCGCCAGGTTGCCGATGTTCAGCTTGATGATACGGTTGCCCTCTTCCTCAAGCTGCTTGGCACGGGCCATCACCGGGCCACGGATGTCATAGCAGACATTGGCGAGCTTGGCGGATTTCTTCAGCGGACGCATGTTCGACTTTCGCTTGCCGGCACTCACGCGCGACCGCCCCATTGGAGAGAAATAGAGGAAATACTCGGGAATCGGGACATGAGGGCGTGGCCGTGGTCTACAAAGACTGTAATCTTACCCGACCGCCCATTTTCACGGCAAACTAAGGGACATGAAGCTACATCTCTCCCAAACCGCCGGCATCCACCTGATCACCGCCTATGGCGAGGGCTTCGTCGAGGTCGGCCATAGACGGCTGGTCGGCAGTGTGGTCCTGTTGCCGGACCAGTGGCATGACTGGCAGGTCGCCGGCTTCGACGACCTCAAACCCGAACACCTGAGTGCCTTGCTGGAATATCGCCCGGAACTGGTCCTCCTCGGCACCGGGCCCCGGCTGCGCATCCCATCGCCCGCCCTCTATGCGGACCTGGTCGCGCAACACATCGGGGTGGAGGTCATGGACTTGGGCGCTGCCTGCCGCACCTACAACCTCCTCGCCGGCGAGGGCCGCCGGGTCGCGGCGGCCTTGATCGTCTAGGCCACCTTGGCCTGAATCGGCAGCACCTCGCCGAAACGGCGGATCGCGGCAAACTCCTCGACGTCTTTTTCCGGCAGCCGGGTATCCGGCCGATAGATCGCCAGCAGATAGGCGATGCCGTAATCGCGGGCAGAACGCAGCACCGGCAGGCTGTCGTCGGCCAGCAGCGTCCGCTTGGGGTCGAACAGCTCGGCCGCCTGTAGCCGCGCCCAGAAGCCGGGATTTTCCTTGGCCAAGCCAAAACTGTGCGCGCTATGGATGGCATCGAAATGCACGTCCAGACCGGTACGCTGCATTTTCAGCTTGAGACTCTTGTGATGGGCATTGGTCACCAGCACCACGCGCTTTCCCGTTGATCGCACTGCCTGCAGAAACTCCGGCACATCCGGATGCACCGCGATCAGGTGGGCGACTTCTTCCTTGAGCGCGACGATGTCAAGCTGCAGTTGCTCGCTCCAGTAATCGACGCAATACCAATCGAGGGTACCGGCCTTGGCGTTGTAGCGACGAAAACACTCGGCGTGCGCCTCCTCGTGCGGCAGGCCATGGCGTTCGGCGTATTTCTCGGGGACGTAGACCTGCCAGAAATGATTGTCGTAGTGCAGGTCGAGCAGGGTACCGTCCATGTCGAGCAAGACGGTATCGATCCCACCCCAATCGATCACAACAAAGCCTCTCTCGACATTCCTTTACGGCGCAGAGCCTTACGCAAGGTCTGCAAGGCCTCGAGCTGAATTTGACGCACGCGCTCGCGTGTCACATTGAGAACTTCGGCCAGTTCTTCCAACGTGGAGATTTCTTGGTTGTTGAAA
>JAJZTV010000018.1 GCA_021847385.1 Pseudomonadota bacterium
TGGGGAAAGCGTAATGACGCGTTGGACTCAGGAGCCGTCTGGCCTCGGGTATATCCCGATGGTCATCGAACAAAGCGGGCGTGGCGAACGCGCGTTTGACATCTATTCTCGCCTGCTGAAGGAACGGGTCATCTTCTTGGTTGGCCCGGTCACCGACGACAGCGCTAATCTGGTCGTGGCCCAGCTCCTGTTCCTGGAGTCCGAAAATCCCGACAAGGATATTTTCTTCTATATCAATTCTCCGGGCGGTTCGGTGACGGCCGGCATGGGTATTTACGACACCATGCAGTTCATCAAGCCCGATGTTTCGACCTTGTGCATCGGCCAAGCGGCCAGCATGGGCGCCTTCCTGTTGGCTGCCGGCACCAAGGGCAAGCGCTATTGCTTGCCTAATTCCCGTGTGATGATCCACCAGCCTTCCAGCGGTTTCCAGGGCCAGGCCTCGGACATCGAGATTCACGCCAAGGAAATCCTTTACCTCAAGCAGCGGCTGAATCAGGTTTTGGCCCATCACACCGGCCAGAGCGTGGAGGCCCTCGAGCGCGATACCGACCGCGACAATTTCATGAGCGCCGACGAATCGGTCAAATATGGCATAGTCGATAAAGTGCTAGCCAATCGCGAGCAGGCTCGCTAAACTTGACTTAAATATTCAGGTATTTGGGGCTAGGCGGAAATTTAAGATGTCTGACAACCAGGGTAACGACAAACTTCTCTACTGCTCCTTCTGCGGCAAGAGCCAGCATGAGGTACGCAAGCTGATCGCCGGTCCTTCGGTGTTCGTCTGCGACGAATGCGTGGAGCTGTGCAACGACATCATCCGCGAAGAGGCCCAGGGCTTGAAAGAAGGGCGCGAGGGTGAAGAGCGCTTGCCGACGCCCAAGGAAATACACCAAACCCTGGATCAGTATGTCATTGGCCAGAGCTTGGCCAAAAAGGCCCTGGCGGTGGCCGTCTACAACCACTACAAGCGCCTACGTCAGCCTGAAACGCGCAACTCGGAAGAAGTCGAGCTGGCCAAGAGCAATATCTTGCTGATCGGTCCGACCGGTTCGGGCAAGACCCTGCTGGCTCAGACCCTGGCCCGCTTACTCAACGTGCCCTTCGTCATCGCCGATGCGACGACGCTGACCGAAGCCGGTTACGTTGGCGAGGACGTCGAGAATATCATCCAGAAACTGCTGCAAAAATGCGACTACGATGTGGAAAAGGCTCGTACCGGCATTGTCTACATCGATGAGATCGACAAGATTTCGCGCAAGTCCGACAACCCCTCGATCACCCGCGACGTTTCGGGCGAGGGTGTGCAGCAGGCCCTGCTTAAGCTGATCGAGGGCACCACGGCCTCGGTGCCGCCCCAGGGCGGCCGCAAGCATCCGAACCAGGAATACATCCAGGTCGATACCACCAATATCCTGTTTATTTGCGGCGGCGCCTTCAGCGGCCTCGACCGCGTGATTCGGAACCGCACCGAAAAGTCGGGTATCGGCTTTGGGGTCGAAGTGATTAGCAAGGACGACAGCAAAGACATCGGCGACACCCTGCGCCGGGTCGAACCGGAAGACCTGATCAAATACGGGCTGATCCCGGAATTTGTCGGCCGTCTGCCCGTATTGGCTACACTTGAAGAGTTGGATGTCGAAGCCCTGGTCCAGATTTTGACCCAGCCAAAGAATGCGCTGATCCGCCAATTCCAGAAACTCTTCCAGATGGAAGGGGTCGAATTGGAATTCCGCGAAGAAGCCTTGTCCGCGATCGCCAAGCGTGCCTTGGAGCGCAAAACGGGCGCACGCGGTTTGCGTTCCATTATCGAACACGCCTTGCTCGATCTGATGTTCGAGCTGCCTAGCCTCCAGGAGGTGGCCAAGGTCGTGATCGACGAGAAAGTTATTTCGGGCGAGGGGCAGCCTCTGCTCATTTACTCGGAAGCGTCCAAGGAACCTAAGGTCGCCTCCTGAGCACAGGGCAGCCTTCACCGATCCGTAAACGTTGTCGCCCTTGAAATCAGCGGCAACGCCACCAGTTACAGGTCATTGTTACGCGGCCTAGCCGCTGAGGATCGCCATGAGCCAAACCGCCCAGTACACCAGTCCTGTCACCTTGCCACTGCTGCCTTTGCGCGACGTAGTGGTCTTCCCGCACATGGTGATCCCGCTCTTTGTCGGCCGTCCGAAATCGATCAAGGCCCTCGAAGTGGCGATGGAGGCCGGCAAGCATATCCTACTGGTCGCACAAAAATCGGCGGCCAAAGACGAGCCGAGTTTCGAAGACATGTACCAAGTCGGCACGGTAGCCAGCATCCTACAAATGCTGAAGCTGCCGGACGGTACGGTCAAAGTCCTGGTCGAAGGCAACCAGCGCATGAAAATCCGCGACTTCGCGGATGAGAAGACCCACTTTACCGGTACCGCAGAACCCTTGGCCGAAGGCGAAGAAGGCTGGGAAGACACCGAGATCGAGGCCATGCGTCGCGCCTTGCTGGCCCAGTTCGACAACTACGTCAAACTGAACAAGAAGATTCCGCCCGAGATCATGGCCTCCTTGGCTGGCATCGACGATGGCGGCCGTCTGGCCGACACCATCGCCGCGCACCTGCCGCTCAAGCTCGAACAGAAACAGGCCATCCTGGAGATGTTCGACCTCAAGAGCCGGCTCGATCACCTGATGGGCTTCATGGAGGCCGAGATCGACATCCTCCAGGTCGAGAAGCGCATCCGCGGCCGGGTCAAACGGCAGATGGAGAAGAGCCAGCGCGAGTACTACCTGAACGAGCAGGTCAAGGCGATTCAGAAAGAGCTGGGCGAGATCGAGGAGGGTGCCGAGCTCGACGAGCTCGAGAAGAAGATCAAGTCCGCCTCGATGTCCAAGGAAGCGGTCAAGAAGGCCGAGGCCGAGCTGAAGAAGCTGCGCATGATGTCGCCGATGTCGGCCGAGGCCACTGTCGTGCGTACCTACATCGACACCCTGGTCAACCTGCCTTGGAAGAAGAAGACCAAGATCAGCAAGGACCTGACCAAGGCCGAAGAGGTGCTGGAGCATGAGCACTACGGCCTGGACAAGGTCAAGGAGCGCATACTGGAATACTTGGCCGTGCAGCAGCGCGTTGACAAGCTCAAGGCGCCGATCCTCTGTCTGGTCGGCCCGCCCGGGGTCGGCAAGACCTCGCTCGGCCAGTCCATCGCCCGCGCCACCAACCGCAAGTTCGTACGCATGGCCTTGGGCGGCGTGCGCGACGAGGCCGAGATTCGCGGCCATCGCCGCACCTACATCGGCTCTATGCCGGGCAAGATCCTGCAGAGCCTGACCAAGACCACGGTACGCAACCCATTGTTCCTGCTCGACGAAGTGGACAAGATGGGCCAGGACTTCCGCGGCGACCCGTCGTCCGCCCTGCTAGAGGTGCTCGACCCCGAACAGAACCACACCTTCCAGGACCACTACGTCGAAGTCGACTTCGACCTGTCCGATGTGATGTTCGTCGCCACCGCCAACTCGATGAACATCCCGGCGCCGCTGCTCGACCGGATGGAGGTCATCCGCCTGTCCGGCTACACGGAAGACGAAAAGATCAACATCGCCGAGCGCTACCTGCTGCCCAAGCAGATGAAGAACAACGGCCTCGCCGAGGCCGAACTGAACGTGTCGGAAGGCGCCCTGCGCGACACCGTGCGCTATTACACCCGCGAGGCCGGCGTGCGTAACCTCGAACGCGAGATCGCCAAGATTTGCCGCAAGGCGGCCACCGCGCATCAGTTGAAGAAGGCGCGCGGCAAGATCAGCGTCACGCCGAAGAACCTCGAGAAATACCTGGGCGTGCACAAATACACCTACGGCATGGCCGAGAAGGTCAATCAGGTCGGCCAGGTCACCGGCTTGGCCTGGACCGAGGTCGGCGGCGAGTTGCTGACCATCGAGGCGACCATGATGCCGGGCAAGGGCGGCATCATCCGCACCGGTCAACTGGGCGACGTGATGAAGGAATCGGTCGAGGCCGCCCGTACCGTGGTGCGCAGCCGTGCCAAGGCGCTCGGCATCAAGACCGAGGCGTTCGAAAAGAACGACATGCACATCCACCTGCCCGAGGGGGCGACGCCGAAAGACGGCCCCAGCGCCGGTATCGCGCTATGCAGCGCGATGGTGTCGGCGATGACCGACATCCCGGTGCGCTGCGATGTCGCGATGACCGGCGAGATCACCTTGCGCGGCGAGGTACTGCCGATCGGCGGCCTCAAGGAAAAACTCCTGGCGGCACACCGTGGCGGAATCAAGACGGTGTTGATCCCCGAGGGCAACGTCAAGGACTTGGTCGACATGCCGGAGAACATCAAGAATCGGCTGGAGATTCGTCCGGTGAAATGGATCGAGCAAGTGCTTGATGCGACCCTGGAACGTAAGCCCGAGCCCTTGTCGGACGAAGTGGCCGCAGAGGCGGCGCCCGTTGCTACCAAAGAGGACTCGCCAGCCCTCATCAAGCATTGATCAATGCCGCCGATACGTTCCGTGTTGGCAAAACCGGCACGGATTCGGTAAACTAGCGCGCTTTACCGGGTGCTTAGCTCAGCTGGTAGAGCGTCGCCCTTACAAGGCGAATGTCGGCGGTTCGATCCCGTCAGCACCCACCAGTGAAAACGAGAGAATTTGGAGTGGTAGTTCAGTCGGTTAGAATACCGGCCTGTCACGCCGGGGGTCGCGGGTTCGAGTCCCGTCCACTCCGCCAATAAGCTATATCAAGGCGAACAGTGTGTTCGCCTTTTTTTTGCCACTTAGACGACGACATAACGCCATGCTTGAAGCTATCCGAGAACGCGCCCAAGGTTGGATTGCCCGCATCATCCTGGGCTTCATCGTTCTAACCTTCGCCATCTGGGGGGTCGACTGGTATTTCAAAGGCGGCGGCAAGGAGCCCGCAGTCGCCACGCTCGATGGCGATACGATCAGCCAACGCGATTTTCTCGATGCCGTCAAACAGCAACGTTCGGTCATGGGTGTCAAAGGCGATCTGCCGGTGGCGATGGAGAAGGCACTGCGCAAGCAAGTCGCCGATCAATTGGTCGACATCCGCTTGCTGGCACGCCAAGCGCAGAATGATGGTTTTGCCGTCAGTGATAGCCAAATGGGCGCCTTGCTGGCCGGCATTGAACTGTTCCAGGAAAATGGCAAGTTCTCCCAAGAGCGGCTCAATGCCTTCTTGCGCAGCCGTAACTGGACGGAACAAAAGCTCACGCAAATGATGCAGCAGGACATCCTGCTGCGTCAGGTTCAGTTTGCCTATGGCGAGGGGGCCGTGGTGCCGACGGCCAGCATCAACCGTCTGGCCCAATTGCTGGCGCAGCAGCGCGAAGTCAACGAGATCGTCTACGACGCGAAAAGCTTCTTGAACCTGGTCAAGATCGACGATGCCAGCGTCGAGCAGGACTACAACACCCATAAGCAGGACTACGCCATGCCGGCCCAAGTCCGCGTGCAGTACGTGGTGCTGTCGCAAGATGCCGTCAAGGGCCAAATCCAGGTCAGCGAGGCGATGGCGCGGCAATACTACGACAGCAACAAGGCACGTTATCAACAGCCGGAAAGCCGCCGGGCTAGCCATATCCTGATCCAAGCCGGTACAGAGCCAAGCGCAAAAGCAGCGGCCAAGGCCAAGGCGGAAAAGGTGCTGCAAGAAGTCAAAGCCAAGCCGGCGCGCTTTGCCGAATTGGCCAAGCAATACTCCGACGACCCGGGTTCCGCCGCAAAGGGTGGCGATCTTGGCAGCTTCACCCGCGACATGATGGTCAAGCCGTTCTCCGATGCGGCCTTCCAGATGAAGGTGGGCGAGATTAGCGGTCTAGTCGAGACCCAGTTCGGCTATCACATCATCCGTCTCGACGGCATCAGCCCCGGTACACAGGCCGGCTTCGATACGGTCAAGGCCGAGATCATGCGCGAATTGCAGGGCCAGGAGGCCGCGCGCAAGTTCGCCGAGGCTGCCGAGCGCTTCAGCAATATGGTCTATGAGCAGCCGGACAGCCTGGAGCCTGCCGCTCGGGAATTCCAGATCAAGCTGGAAGAGAGCGGCTGGATACAACAAGCAGGCCATGCAGAACCGGCCATCCTGTCCAACCCGCGGCTTGTCGAGGCGCTGTTCAGCAGCGATGCGCTGAGCAAACGGCAGAATACCGAGGCCATCGAGGTGGCACCGAATACCTTGGTCGCAGCCCGAGTGGTGGAGCATCGCCCGGCCAGCACCCGTGCCCTGGCCGAGGTGGCGCCAATGATCCGGCTCAAGTTGCAACACGAAGCCGCCAACAAGAAGGCGGTGGAGGCGGGGCAGCAGGCCTTGCAAGCGGCTCAGAACGGTCAGGCCCCGAGTGGCCTATCGGCGCCGATGACGGTATCCCGCTCGCGGCCGCTCAATCTGTCGCCTGCGGCGATTAAGGCCATCTTCAAGGCGGCCACGACCAAGTTGCCGGCGTGGGCCGGCGTGGAAACGGCCGATGGCTACCGCCTGTATCGGGTCAATCAGGTCATGCCGGGCGAGATGCCGCCGGAACAAGCCAAGGCCTTGCGCCGCGAGTTGCAGCGACTCTTCGCGCAAACCGAGATACGGGCGTATCTCGATGGCTTGAAGGCCAACAGCGAGATCAAAATCAATCAGGACATGGTGAATAAGAAGGCCGAATAAGGCCGGGCCTTATTCGGCCCGCAGTGCCTCGACCGGATCGAGGCGGGCGGCACGACGCGCTGGCAACACGCCGGCAGTCAAACCGATCAGGGCCGCGATCGATTCGGCGGCCAATACGAAGGTCCAGGGCGTATGTACCGGCAAGGCCGGTACCGCCAAATGCAGCAACTGGGCCAGGCCTATGCCCAGCACCAAACCGAACACGCCCCCGATGGCCGCCAATAAGGTCGCCTCGCCGAGAAATAGGCTTAGCACGGTGCGGCGCGGCGCACCCAAGGCCAACAATAGGCCGACCTCGTTAGTCCGTTCCGCCACCGCAATGGTCATGATGGTGACGATGCCGACCCCGCCGACCACGAGCGATATGCCGCCCAAGGCACCGACCGCAAAGGTCAGGATATCGAGCACGTTGGACAGGGTACGCAGCATGTCTTCCTGGGTGATGAGGGTGAAGTCCTCCCGCCCGTGTCGCGCGATCATCAATCGCTTGATCTGCGCCGCGACATAGGCGCTCGGGATGCCGGGCTGATAACTGACGTCGACCTCCATCAGCCCCTCGCGGTTGAATAGTTCCAAGGCCCGGGCCGCCGGGATGAACACCGAATCGTCCAGATCGACCCCCAGGATCTGACCTTTGGTTTCCATGACCCCGACGATGCGGTATTGGGAACCGCCGATGCGGAGCCGCTCACCCAAGGGATTCCTGTCGCCGAATAGCTCGTTGCGCATCTTGCTGCCGAGTACGGCATAGGTGCGCGGATTGTGCAGGTCATCCGGCGGCAGAAAACGGCCGACCGAGACCCGCATCTGGAAGGTCTGATCCATGGCCGGGCCAACGCCGTAGATCATGGTGCGCCGTACCCGGCCATTGGCCTCGACCTCGGCATTGCCCTGAACGAACGGCGTCGCGGCGACGACATTGGGTAGACGGGCGAGGGCCTCGCTGTCCTCCAGGGTGATCGGCCGCACCGTGCCCAGCACGCCGGCCGGCGTGCCGTGGGTCATGACCTTGCCCGGGTGCACGCCGATGACATTGGTGCCGAATTGGGTGAACTCGTTCAGGACAAAGCGGTGGACGCCCTCGCCGATCGAGGTGAGCAGGATCACGGCGGCGATGCCGACCGCGATACCGAGCAGGGTCAGGAAGCTGCGCAAGCGGTGGGCGATCAGCGCGCGCAGGGTCAGGTGCAAGAAGTCGGGCCACAGCATGGCGTCAGCGTTTCGACAGGGCCAATACCGGGTCCAACTGCGCGGCACGGCGGGCCGGTAGCACGCTGAACAGGATGCCGGTCAGCAGGGCGATGAGCACGCCGGCGACCGTGGCCCACAGCGGGGCATATGCCGGCAGGGCAGGGTAGAGTTGACGCAGCAAGGCGCTGCCGCCCTCGCCCAGGGCCAGGCCGAGCAAGGCACCGCCTAAGGAGAGCACGGCGGCCTCGGTGAAGAACAGCAGCCGGATATGGCCGCTGGCTGCGCCCAGGGCCATGAGCAGGCCGATCTCGGCGGTGCGCTGGGTCACCGCGACCAGCATCACGTTCATCACCAGGATGCCGGCCACCGCCAAGCTGATCGCGGCGATGCCGGCCACCGCCAGGGTCAGCGCGCGCAAGATACGGTCGAAGGTGGCGAGTAAGGCATCCTGGGTGATGACGGTGACATCGAGTTCGCCCTCGTGACGTTCCTTGAGGATGGCTTCGACCCGCACCTTGGTCGATTCGAGCGCCTCGCGCCCTTTGGCTTCGACCAAGATACGGAACAGCGTGTTGGTGTTGAATATCGCCTGGGCTGTGGCCACCGGCACGAGCACGATCTCGTCGGTATCGAAGCCCAGGCCTTGGCCGGAGGCGGCCATCACCCCAACCACGCGGCAGCGGCGATCGCCGATCCGGACCCAGCGGCCCAGGGCCGGCTCGGCGCCGAACAGCTCCTCGCGCAACACCGCGCCGAGGACGCAACTGGAGCCGGCATTGCGCGGGTCTTCCCGAGTCAGAAATTGGCCTTGGCCCATCGCCAGCCGGCGCACCTCGGTAAACTCGGCCGTGGTGCCGACCACGCTCACCTCCCGGCTCAGGGCACGATAGGAAACCTCCGCCACGCCGACCGTGATCGGTGCGATGCGCTGGACGCCGGCTACCCGCAGCAAGGCCAAGGCGTCGTCCAGCGTCAGGTCACGCGCGGTCTGGCCGAGCAGCGTGCCAGGCATGATGCCACCGGTCTCAGTGCGCCCCGGTAGCACGATAAGCAGATGGCTGCCGAGCGAGGAGAATTCGCCGACGACATAACGGCGGGCGCCTTCGCCCAAGGCCGTCAGGACCACCACGGCGGCGACGCCGATGGCCATGGCCAGCATCATCAAACCGGTGCGCACCGGATAAGCGGCCGCAGCGCGGCCGGTAAAGCGCAAGGCGTCAACCAGCTTCATGGCGCTTATCCAGCACCAAACGGCCATCGTCCATTTGCAAGCGACGATGGGCACGCTCGCCGATGGCCGGGTCGTGGGTCACGACGATCAGGGTAACGCCAGTGGCGTTAAGCCCTTCCAGCAGCTTGATGGCCTCTTGGCCACTGGCACGGTCGAGATTGCCGGTCGGCTCGTCGGCCAGGATAACGACGGGGTGCATGATGGTGGCACGGGCAATAGCCACCCGCTGGCGCTGACCGCCCGAGAGCTGCTCCGGCCGATGTCCGGCGCGCTGGGTCAGGTCATAGTTGGCCAAGGCCTGCTTCACGCGGGCCTCGCGCTCGTCCGGGGCGATACCGGCCAGCATCATGGGCAGGGCGATGTTCTCCGCTGCGGTCAGGCGCGGCACCAAGTGGAACACCTGAAACACGAAACCGATCTGTTCCCGGCGCACCCGTGCCTGCTCGTCGCTCGACAGGTCGCTGACATTACGGCCGTTCAGGCTGTAGTGGCCCGTGGTCGGCCGGTCCAACAGGCCCAGGATATTGAGCAAGGTCGATTTGCCGGAGCCGGACGGCCCCATCACCGACAGATATTCGCCCGGCGCGATTTGCAAGTCGATCGCGCGCAAGGCGTGAACCTCGCTATCGCCCAAATGAAAAACGCGGTTGATGTCGGTGAGTTCGATCATGCCGAGTCAGCGGCTATTGGCCGGTTCCGCTATCACCTTGGCCCCGGCCTTGACCCCTTCGCGCTCCAGCGAGGCGACGATCCGCTCGCCCGGCTTCAGACCATCCAGCACCTCGGTGTATTCCCAGTTGGCCAGGCCGGTCTTCAGTTGGCGCGCTTCCAGCCGGCCATCCGTCTCGCGATAGACCAGCACCCGCTTGCCCTCCAACAGGGTCGAGGTCGGCACCCTGAGCACCTTGTCGTGACTGCCCAGAACGATCTCGACGTCGGCGCTGTAACCGACCAGAAGCCGGCCGATTTCCTGAGGCTTGTCGAAGGCCACCTCGACATCGACCGTGCGCGACTGCTTTTCCACCGCGACGACATAGGGCGCGACGCGTTTCACATGCGCGGCGAAATGGCGGCCGGGGTAGGCGTCCAAAGTTATGCGGGCGGGCTGGCCGAGCTTGATCGACGGCGCATCCACCTCATCCATCGGTGCCTTTACGTACAGACAACTGTCGTCGATCAGGTCGACCGCCGGCGGTGTCGGAATGCCGGGTGGCGAAGGCGTGCTGATCTCACCCAGTTCCCCGCTGACCTCGGCGACGATGCCGTCGAACGGTGCGATCAGCACCATGCGCTTGAGTTCGGCTTGTGTGACTTGTAGCCGAGCCTCGGCCTGTTTGACATTGCTGTGGGCCGACTCGCACGAAGCGCGCTTGGCCTTGGCCTCGCTGCGCGCCGCATCCTCGCGCTCGACCGAGACAAAGCCGCTGGCCTTGAGCTTGGCCGCCCGTTCGGCCTCGCGCTCGGCGACATCGGCCAGGGAGCAGGCCTCGCCGACCTGCTTGCGCGCCGTCGCCACCTGGGCCTCGGCCAAGCGCGCTTGCGCGACCATGTCTTCGTTCCACAATCTGAGCAGCACTTGGCCCTTCTTCACCCGGTCGCCCTCGCGCGCACCCAGATAGTCGATGCGGCCGCCGCTGATGGTCGACAGTTTGGTCCGCTGGCAGGCCTCCACCGTGCCAGCTCGAGTGTTGGCGATACTCGCCTCGACACGGCCGATGCCGACAGGGTGCAATGCAACGGCAATCGGCTTGGGCCGAGTCAGCCACCAGATCGCGGCGGCGGCCAGTGCCAAGATAGAAAGGACAATCAAACTACGGCGTAGCGTCTTGTTCATCTTGCTTGTGCCCAAGGTGATTTTGCTTTCAGTTTAACCCCACACCGGTAAACCGCACTAAACTCTCGGCCCATGAACGACAACGATGACATCCGATTCATGCGCGAGGCCTTGGCCCTGGCCCAGCAGGCTTGGCAGGCGGGCGAAGTGCCGGTCGGTGCGGTCGTGGTCAAGGACGGCGCGATCGTCGGCCGCGGTTTCAATTGCCCGATCACCCGCGCCGACCCGACCGCTCACGCCGAAGTGCGTGCGCTGCGCGACGCCGCGACCCGGCTCGCTAACTACCGGCTGCTCGATTGCACCCTCTATGTCACCTTGGAGCCATGCATGATGTGCACCGGCGCCATGTTCCATGCCCGCATCAAGCGCATCGTCTACGGCGCCAAAGACCCGAAGACCGGCGTTGCCGGCAGCGTACTCAATCTCTATGACGAGCCGCGCTTGAATCACCATGCCGAGATCGTCGGCGGGGTGCTGGCCGACGAGTGCGGCAGCCTGCTCAGCGCCTTTTTCGCCGAACGTCGGGCGCAAGCAAAAGGACAGGCCCTTGCGGATCAAGATTAGCCTCGCCCGCCAAGAACTTGATCTCTTGGACGATAGCGGCCAACTGATCCGGCGTTATCCGGTCTCCACCGCCGCCCGCGGCGCGGGCGAGGCGAGCGGCAGCTACTGCACGCCGCGGGGCCGACACATCGTACGGGCCAAGATCGGCGGCGGCCAAGCCATCGATAGCGTCTTCGTCGGCCGGCGGCCGACCGGCGAGATCTACACGTCGGAACTCGGGCAGACCGAACCGGACCGTGATTGGATTCTGAGCCGCATCCTCTGGCTGTCGGGCAAGGAGCCGGGCTTCAACCGCCTGGGCAATTGCGACACCATGCGCCGTTACATCTATATCCACGGCACGCCGGACGATGGCTTCGAGCAAGCGCCGCGTTCGCATGGCTGCATTCGTATGCGTAATCGCGACATCGTCGAGTTGTTCGAGCAGGTGCCGGTTTATACGCCGGTCGAGATCGTCGAGGCCTGATTAAGTGTAGGGTGCGCCTGCGCACCAATGAATGTTCGAGACGGTACGCAGGCGCACCCTACGGCTGGCTCTTCAACAGCACAACCACCGCGCCGCCACCGCCATCGGCCGGTCGTGCCTGGACATAGGCCAACACCTCTTCCCGCTGCGCCAGCCAATGGCGCACCGCCTGTTTCAGCACCGGTTCGCGATTGGGCGACCCCAAGCCCTTGCCGTGGATGATGCGCACGCAACGGGCGCCGTGGCGAAAGCACTCATGGAGAAATTCGACCAGTTCGATCTTGGCATCGGCCCGGGTCAGGCCGTGCAGATCGAGTTCGGCCTGCACGCGCCATTCGCCTTTGCGCAGCTTACGCAATACTTGGCGGGAAATGCCCTGGCGGACATAGACCAGTTCCTCGCCGGTCTCGACCGATTCGTCCCAGTGGCTCGGGTCGGTCAGCGATTCGAGCATCACCTCGCGTTCATCGCGCAGGCGGCTCAAAGGCAGGGCAGGGGGCGGGTCGAACGGATGGAGAAAACGGCCGTGCTGGCCAAGCGGGGTGGCGTCGGCCACCTCCGCCCGAAAGAGAACGACGTCTTCTTCCTTCGGGGCGGGAAGTGTGCGTTTCCCGCCTTTTTTCATCGGCCTGGCGGATTGCGTCTGTGGCCGATCAGGCCTTGCCTTCCAAGAAGCGCTCGGCGTCCAAGGCGGCTTGGCAGCCGGAAGCGGCGCTGGTGATGGCCTGCTTGTAGATCATGTCTTGCACGTCGCCGGCGGCGAATACGCCAGGGATGCTGGTCTGGGTGGCGAACCCCGTGCGGCCACCTTGAGTGACCAAGTAGCCGTGATCCATCGCCAACTGGCCAACGAACAGGTCGGTGTTGGGCTTGTGGCCGATGGCGATGAACACGCCGGCCAGCGCGATTTCCTTGGTCGCATTGGTCTGCGCGTTCTTTAGGCGCATGCCGGTGACGCCGCTTTTGTCGCCCAGGACTTCATCCAAAACGCTATTCAATTCAAGCACGATCTTGCCTTCCTTCACCTTTTCCATCAGGTGATCGACCATGATCTTTTCGGCCTTGAAACTGTCGCGGCGGTGGACCAGCGTGACCTTGCTGGCGATATTGGCGAGATAAATCGCCTCTTCGACGGCGGTGTTGCCGCCGCCGATCACGGCCACTTCCTGGCCCTTGTAGAAGAAGCCATCGCAGGTGGCGCAGCCGGACACGCCCTTGCCCATGAAGGCCTGCTCGGACTCCAGACCCAGATACATGGCCGAAGCGCCAGTCGCGATGATCAGCGCATCGCAGGTATAGGTGCCGGAATCGCCGATCAAGGTGAACGGCTTCTCGGTCAGCTTGGCGGTGTGAATATGGTCGAACACGATCTCGGTATGGAAACGCTCGGCATGGGCCTGAAAGCGCTGCATCAACTCGGGGCCTTGCACGCCGTTGACGTCGGCCGGCCAGTTGTCGACCTCGGTGGTGGTCATCAATTGGCCGCCTTGCTGCAGACCGGTCACCATGACCGGTTTCAAGTTGGCGCGGGCGGCGTAGATGGCGGCGGTATAACCGGCGGGGCCGGAACCCAGAATCAACAATTGTGCGTGCTTGGTGGACATGGCGGCTCCTGAAGATCTCGTTGGCATCGATCAAAAAACGATGCGCAATTCTATCAGCACTGGCTAATAAACGGCTGCGCAGTTGGACAGAAGCGCATGGTGGAATTGCACCATCGCCCGGTAGGCCGCACACCACGCGCATAGCATGGGCATGGCGATCCAAGTAACATTCAGCCGCTATGTCTAATTAAATAAAAACAGGGACCGCGAGATAAAATGACCGACACCGACTTGGCCGAATTCCGGCGCATCGTCCACACCCTCGTCGATCCAGCGAAAAAACTCAAAGACTTGATCCCCGAAGCGCAAGGCCTGCGCGATTTGCTCGAGCGGCGGACGAACTTCCAAATCGATTCCACGCAAGACATTGCAGCGGGGGAGACCCGGCTCGACAGCGGACTGGCCATCTCGCCGACCCTCGCGGCCATGTGCCTGCGCGAACTGGCGCGCACCCCGGCCTTCATCCGCGGGGTGCACCAGGCGATCGCCGAGACCCTGCGGCCCGATCGGCCTGTGCGTGTGCTCTATGCCGGCTGCGGTCCCTATGCCTTGCTGGCCTTGCCCTCGATGGCGCTGTTTGCACCCGACCGGGTCCGCTTTAGCTTGCTGGAGATCCACCAGGAATCGCTCGGCCGCGCCTTGGCGCTGATCGATGCTTTCGGTTTTTCCGGTCACCTGGACGCGGCCTTGTGCGCGGATGCCACTCGTTACCAAATCCCGGCCGACCGGCAACCCGACATCGTCGTCAGCGAGACCATGGCCGTTTGCCTGCACAACGAGCCGCAGGTCGCCATTGCCCGCCATCTGCTGGGTCAAGCGCCCGAGGCACGGCTGGTGCCGCAATCGGTCAGCGTCGAGGCCTGGCTGGTGAACGGGGCCAAGGAACACCTCGTCCTGCCCGCCGACCACATCGGACCGATTCCGGAGCCGGAACGCGACCGGGTCTTTTTGGGCAAGGTCTTCGAACTGAACGCCGCCACTATCCGCGCTTGGAAAAACATCGAAGGCGACCGCCTACCCGCCGGCCAAGTGACGCTGCCAAATCCAATAGAAAGCCACTACCGGCCGCATCTGCTCACCAAGATCGTGGTCTACGGCGATCACCGCTTGCAGGACTACGATTGCAGTCTAACTCCGCCGAGGCCTTTGCGCGGCAAGATCGAGGCGGGGGCAACATTGCAATTTCACTACCAGTTAAGTGACAACCCTCAACTGGTCTATAGGGTTATCGCTTGACCTGCCGTTACTGTGATCAGATCGTTAACTTGGCTGGCAAGTTGCCGAATATTCGATTGAACAAAGTAAGACGCATGTGCCAGAATATTGCGAAAAATCGGTGGGAAAAATACTAAAAGAACCAAAAATAACAAGCTGTTAAGAAACGCTTTAAAACAAAACCACCCATACAGGAAGGAAACACCAAGATGGATCCGCTACTTGGCACGATCATGATTTGGCCCATGAATTGGGCACCCGTGGACTGGGCAATCTGCAACGGGGCACCCGTCCCAGTCAATCAAAATCAAGCGCTGTATTCCTTGCTCGGCAATAACTTCGGCGGCGATCAGACGGCCTTCAACCTGCCCAATCTGAGCGGCAATGTCCCGATCGGCATGTCGCAGATGTTCCCGCTCGGCAGCAAAGGCGGTTCGCTCGCGGCGACGGGCACGCTGAATGGCGGTGGCGTTGCAAGCATCGGCGTCGACAACCTGCCGGCACACAACCATACCGCGACCTTCACCCCATCCGGCGGCAGCGCCAGTGTGGAAATCGCGATTCCGGCCAGCACCGCTGCCGGCGACAGCAACACCCCGAGCAACACTGCGGTGCCCGGCATGCCGCCGAACATAGGGCCGAACCAGATAAAGGTCTACAACTCCGGCACGCCCAACACCACGCTGAAGCCGTTCTCGATCTCGGTGCCCGGTGGCGGCGGCACGGTCGCAGTCGCCACTACCGGCAAGGGACAACCGTTGCCGGTCAATGTGGCCGTCCCGTATGCGATCAATGTCATACAGCCGTATCAAGTCGTGAACTACATCATCTGCACCAACGGTATTTACCCGACTCGGCCCTGACGGGCTGGCTGCCGTCCCATCGTCGGGGCGGCAGCCGGGCAGAACGCGAGAAAGCCATGTTGGACAAATTGACCTGCGCCGACGTGCTGCCAGCCCTGAACCAGGTCTGGCGGCTGACCGACAGCGAGGGTACCGCCGTCGAGTTAGTGCTGATCCAGGCGGCCGAGCGGCCCCAAGCCTATGCCGTTGGGATTTCCCGACGCATGCCGTTTTTCATGGCCTTTCGCGGCCCCAGGTGGCCGGAAATCCCGCAAGGCCTGTACATCCTGGAGCACGAGGCGGTAGGCAAGCTGGATCAGGTCTTGGTCACGCCGTTGCACATGCCATACATGGCAAACCAAACAGACGTGCGGCATTATCAAATTGGGTTCGCTTGATTTTGTAATGAAGCAGAAAAGCCACTAAAAACCGGAACCCGAAACACTCGGGCAGGGAGAAACCATGAACCGATCGAATCGTATCTGGCCGACCTTGATCAAGGCCTTGGCGCTGCCCATTACGGCCTTGCTCCTATCCTCGGTGTCTTTGCAGGCCGATGCCGCCGCCGGTTTCACATTCGATGCGGGCACGACGGTCACCGGTACCGGAACCAATGCCCTGACCATTAAAAACAACACCTCGAACATCTCGGTAAAACTGACTGCGCCAGCCGGCGCCCAATGGCAGAACACCAACGATGCGACCTATGGCCTTACCACAACATTCACCGGCAATTACGGGGTGGCCGATTCGACAACCGGGAGCCTGCCAGCAAGTTCCGTCATTACCGTGACCGTGGATATCAACAATGACAGCACTTTCGGCGATGCCTTCAAGCTTGCCTCCGTGAAGTTCGGCGATCCCAGCTTCACGGGCGGCAACTACACCTTCAAGCCGAATGGCTCCGCGACCGGACAGGAGTTGTCCGACCCGGGTACTCTGGGCGCCGTAACAACGTTCACCCCGGGCACGGCTGCGAATTTCGACGGCATCACCAGCCTGGGCGTCGTTGTGAGCTCGACCGCGACCGCCATCATGCTGGACGATCTGGATATCACCGCGCCGACCACGCCCAGCATCACCTCGGCCACCTATGACGCCTCGACCAATGTACTGGCGGTGACCGGCGCCAACATGACCACGGGCGACACCATCGTCGTCGGCAACCTGACCCTGACCGGCCAGGGCGGCGGCACCTATACGTTGACCTCCGGCAACGTCACGGCGGCGAGCGCGACCAGCTTCTCGGTGACCCTGAACGCCGCCGACCAG
>JAJZTV010000235.1 GCA_021847385.1 Pseudomonadota bacterium
GCGAGGCCTATCTGGGTTTCCCGGAAAGCCTGTTCGCGCGCATCAACGCGGTTCTGCCGGGTCTGGTGGATCGCGCCTTGAGCAAGCAGGTGCCCAGCTTGTTGCAATACGCCGTCGGGCGGAAAGGCGCTTGAACCGGCGCACTTGCGGCCGGCAACAGGCGAAAGAAACTCAATCCGATTTTTCAGGAGACTTAGGATGAAATACGCAAAGCTACTGACCCTGACCCTGCTGCTCGTGAATGCGGGCGCTTGGGCCGACGGCCCCTATGTGGTGGGTGAGGTGAGTCACTCGAAGGCCAATCTGGGCCGCGCTACCGACGACGCCGCGCTGACCGCGGCCGGGGCGACCGGCTTGAGCAGCAGCGATAAGGGCAGCGGCAACCAATGGCGTCTGCAGTTGGGCTACCAGTTCAATCCCAATTTCGCGCTCGAGGCCGGTTATATCGATTTCGGCAAGGCCGACTACTCGGCCAGCTATACCGGCGGCAGCGCCCATGGCTCGGTCAAGGCCGGCGGCTTCGATCTCGCCGCCTTGGGCATCGTGCCGCTCGGCGGCAAGGTGTCGCTGTTCGGCAAGGCCGGCATCGTTGCGGCGCACACCAAGTCCAGCCTCAGCGCCTTGGCGCCGGCCGCCGCCGCATCGGGTAACAAATCGGCCGACACGGTCAGCCCCTTGCTCGGCTTGGGCGCCAGCTACAAGATCGGCAACGCGTCGGACTTGCGTGTCGAGTACGATCATGTCAGCGATGTGGGTAAGTCGAACAAGACCGGCAAGCTGAGCAGCGACATGTTGTCCGTCGGCTTGGCCTATCGTTTTTGACCAGGCGCCGAGCCGGGACCGACAGCGATTTGCTCGGGCCTTGCCTCGGCGCGCCGCGATGCGGCTGAACGATTTACCGGCACGGCCTTGATGCAGGGGCAGGTCGAGCGTGCCTCTTTGTTTTTGAGTGGCGGCATTCGAACAGCCGAAGCCGTATTTTTCGAGTGCCTTGGCTGCAACCCGCGATGGCCCGGTCGGCGATCGGACCGACCGTCGTCGATGCCGGCTTGGGCTAAAACGCTAAATCGATAGCCAAGTCCAATGGGGGCCATGCCAAGGCGCCGATACAAATGGAAAGTTGACAAATCAATACGATGGCCTTGCATTAAGTAAACAAAACCCTCCAGGGGGGTAGTGCAATGGCCGGTCCAAATCCGAATTTGTTATATCGGATCACGCCGCGTTTCTCGGCAATCGTGGCGATAGGTTTCGGCTCGATCGGGCTGGTCGGGTGGGCGGCCGATATCAAGCCATTCCGCGTCATCTTGACCGGCTTGCCGGCCATGTCGGTGAACACCGCATTGAGCTTGATCTTGTGCGGTATCGGCCTGTCGGCGCTGGCCGGTCCGGTGCGCTCCGTCTTCTATCGGCGGCTTGCCGAGCTCGCGCTCATGCTGGTGGGCGCTGTGGCGCTGTTGACCGCAGGCGAATATTTGCTCGGCATGGCCGTGCACCCGCTGCCCCCGCCTTTTCCAACACTGCATTCGATAGCGCTGATTTCTTCGCCGCATGCCGCCCTTGCACTGATGTTCATCTCGTGCGGCCTGCTGCTTTATGCGCGTGACAGCGGGCCGCGTCGGGTGCTTGTTTCCCAGTATTGCGCTATGGCGGCAATGGGCGTGACCTTCATTGTGCTGGCCGGTTATCTGTTCTCGATTCCCGGCCTTTATAGTGCGGACCTCGATATCGGCATGGCCGTGCATAGCCTGGCCGGGCTTACGTTTCTGGCGGTGGGTTTGTTCAATCTGCAGGCCGGCGAAGGCCTTGCCGCGCTTTATTATGGCGACGGGATCGGCAGCCATCTGCTGCGGTCGATGGTGCCGATCGCAGGGTTGGTGGTGCTGCTCTTTGCCGTATTCAGCGCTTGGGGCATGCAATTCGACAAGGATCAGGGTTTTGCCGTTTCATTGTTGTTGATCGTTTTTCTGGTCCTGTATGCACTTGGTCGGGCGGCAGCCAGGCTCAACGTGGAGGAACGCCACAAGGATCTCTTGCAGAATCAGTATACCGAGTTGTTCGAAGGCAACCCCGATGCCATCGTCGTCACCGACAGTGCCGGTTCGATCGCACAGGTGAATGCGCAATTCGAGACCTTGTCCGGCTATGGCCGAACCGAGGTGATCGGCAAGAAAGTGGAGATGTTGATCCCGCAGCGGCGGCGCAAGCGGCATGTGCAACACCGCTCGGCCTATCAACATAAACCGTATGCCCGTGCCATGGGGGTCGACCTCGACATCGCCATCCTGCATCGCGACGGCGCTGAAATACCGGTCAATATTTCCATTCGCCCGGCGACGATCGGCGCGCAGTCGATGTATATCCTGGCTATCCGCGACATACGCGAACACAAGGCCTTGTTGAATCGATTGGATGCCGCCAGCCACGATGCCCTGCACGATGCCCTGACCGGCCTGCCCAATCGCAGGCTGATCGAAAGTCTATTGGTGCAGGCGATCGCCTCCGCGCAACGCGATGGGCGGCAGTTGGCTGTCTGCTACTGCGATTTGGATGGGTTCAAGGCGATCAACGACGGCTACGGCCATCAGGGCGGCGACGCCTTGCTGGTCGAGGCCGCGCAGCGCATGCGAAGCAGCGTGCGCCAGGAAGACGCCATCGCCCGTCTCGGTGGCGATGAGTTCGTCATCGTGCTGGTCAAGCTGGCCCACGCTGACGATGCCGAGCTGATCGTGAGCAAGCTGATCGAGCGCCTGTCGGAGCCGTATACCATCAAGGATGTCGAGATACGTGTCACCGCATCTGTCGGCATCGCCTTTTTTCCGGCCGATGGCGCCGAGCCGAACACCCTGATCAAACATGCGGACGAAGCGCTCTACCTGGCCAAGAGCAACGGCAAAAACCAATATCGGATACATGCGTTCACCCCCGGGCGTTGACCGGGCCGCTTATTTTTCGGCGGCCCACGCCAACCTTGTCGCTCACGGCAAGGGGGCGCCCGATTGTCGTCTTCGCCACAAGTCGAGCCTGTCTGGCTGTGGCCTTTGCAACACCCACTGCCGCAAGGGCTAAACCGTTCAAGCCTTAAAAAACAGCGGCTTGTGGTATTTATTAG
>JAJZTV010000236.1 GCA_021847385.1 Pseudomonadota bacterium
GCAAGGCGACGTCTTGCTCGGCCTGGCGCAGCGCGGCGGCCGCCTCGCGATATGCCGCCTCGGCCTGATCGACGGCGGCCGAGGTCGCACCGCCATCGAAGGCGCGCCAAGACAACACCCCGGCCACGGTGTAGGACGAGGCATCGAAACCGAGTGCGTTGTCGTTCCAATCCTGGCGTCCGACCAGGTTCAATTGCGGCAGCCGGCCGGCCCGCGCCGCGGCGACCCGTGCCCGCGCGGCCTCCAACTGGCTACGCAAGGCTTGCAGTTGCGGGTGATCGTGCATGGCCTGCTGGCGCAGCGCCTCTGCCTCGCCCGGCAAGGGCAGCGGCTGCGCGTCGGCGGCGACATCGAGCGCATCGCTCAAGGAGCGGCCGAGCAAGAGTTTCAAGCGGTCGACGGCACCCGCCTCGATCCGGCGGCCCTCGGCCAGTTTGAGCTTGGCCTCTTCCAGATTGACCCGCGCCGCCAGCACATCGCTCTTGATCGCCACGCCTTGCGCCTGCAACCGCTCGCTGACCCGCACCGCCTCCTCGGCTGCCGCTTGCGACTGCTCGGCCACATGCAGATAGGCCCGCGCGGCATGCACGGACTGGTAGGCCACGGCCACTTGCTGAATCAATTGTTGCCGGGCCGAGGCATCGTCCAGGCGCGCCGCCTGCGATTGGGCCTGCGCCTGATCGATGCGGCTGCTGGTCAGGCCGCCGGTATAGAGCGGCCACTGCAGCTCGATGCGGGTATTGAAGTTGTCGGTCGCGCCGGGGCGATTGATCGTGGCCGGGGCGAAGTCCGCGGCAGTCACACCGCGCTGGCCGAGCTTGGCGCCGAAGGCCGACAGCGGATCGTCAGTGCGCGACGCGCTCAAGGCCAGTCCCAGGCTCGGCCAGCGCCCGGCTTCGGCTTGGCGCAGCGCGGCCTCGGCTTGACCGACCCTGGCCTGGCTCCCCGCCAGGCTGGCGTTGTGCTCGAGCGCCGCCGCGACGGCCTGGCGCAGGCTCAGCGTTTCGGCCTGGGCGAGCTGTGTCGGCAACAACAGCGCCGCCAAAATGGGCAGTACCTTGGGAAAATCGAAGCCTGGTATCGACATGTCAGTCTATCGCTACGCCTTCATCTATTACCCCGATCCGGCGTCATCGAAACCTGACGGGTCAGGGTGCAATCAAGATCGTTGCATTAAGAGATCACGGAGTGACCGTGGACGTGCCAATGTCCTAGTGGACGAAACCGCAGAACACATCGCGCATCATGCCGATGAGTTGCAGGGTGCGGGTGTCGCTGACGCGGTAATAGACGCGATTGGCATCCTTGCGCGTGCGCAGCACGCCCTTGTCGCGCAGGATAGCCAAGTGCTGGGAGATGTTGCTCTGCGACGTGCCGACACTATCGACGATCTCCTGCACGCTGATTTCCTTGTCGCCCAGGACGCAGAGGATTTTCAAGCGCAAGGGATGCGACATCGCCTTCAGCGCGCGCGACGCCTGTTCGATGTGTTCGTCTTTTTGGATGAGTTCGGTCGCTTCGGTCATTCCTGGGACTCCATACTGTGGTTCTCCCATGTTGCGCATGCAGGCAACGCCATAATTTCTAGATTCAGTATATCGCAAACAGTATTCAAATATACTAAAATACGTCCTGAAAAAATTCAGCTCGAGTCTAAAAAAACAGCTAATGTCGCCTGCCGTAAAGCCTATTCTTCTGATCATCCTCGACGGCTTCGGTTGCCGGGCCGCCGACCCGTTCAATGCCATCGCCAACGCGAACAAGCCCAACTGGGACAAATACTGGCAGCAATTTCCGCACACCTTGATCCAGGCCTCCGAAGCCGCCGTCGGCCTGCCGCGCGGCCAGATGGGCAACTCGGAAGTCGGCCATCTGAACATCGGCGCCGGCCGTGTGGTCTACCAAGAATTCACCCGGATCGACCGCTCGATCCAAACCGGCAGCTTCTTCGAAAACCCGGCGCTCAAGCACAGCATCGCGCAAGCCAAAGAACGCGGCACCGCCCTGCATATCCTGGGCCTGCTGTCCGATGGCGGCGTGCATAGCCATGAGCTGCACCTCCACGCCATGTTGGAGATGGCCGCACGCGCGAAGCTGGAAAAGATCTACCTGCACGTCTTCCTCGACGGCCGCGACACGCCGCCCAAGAGCGCCGAGGCCTACCTGCAGCGCTTGCAAGACAAGATCGACCAGCTCCAGGCCGGCCGCATCGTGTCCGTCATCGGCCGCTATTTTGCGATGGACCGCGACCGCCGCTGGCAGCGGGTCAAGGCCGCCTACGACCTGCTCACCTTGGGCCGCGCACCCTACCAGGCCGAAACCGCGCAGCAGGCGCTGGACATGGCCTACGCCCGTGGCGAGACCGACGAATTCGTCAAGGCCACCGCCATCGTGCCGGCCGGCACCCAGCCGGTGCGCATGGAAGACGGCGACGCCATCGTGTTCATGAATTTCCGCTCCGACCGCGCGCGCCAACTCTGCCGCACCTTCATCGAGCCGGGCTTCGCCGAATTCGAGCGCGAGCACGTGCCGCAGTTGGCCGACTTCTGCACCCTGACCAGCTACAGCAGCGAGTTCGACGTATCGCTCGCCTTCCCGCCGGAGCGGATCAAGAACGGCTTCGGCGAATACATCGCCAGCTTGGGCCTGCACCAGCTACGCATCGCCGAGACCGAGAAATACCCACACGTCACCTATTTCTTCAACGGTGGCGAAGAAACGGTATATCCAGGCGAAGAACGCATCCTGATCAATTCGCCCGACGTCGCCACCTACGACCTCAAGCCCGAGATGAGCGCGCATGAGGTCACCGACAAACTGGTCGCCGCGATCGAAAGCCGCAAGTTCGACGCCATCGTCTGCAACTACGCCAACGCCGACATGGTCGGCCACACCGGCATCTACGACGCCGCCAAGCAGGCGATCGAGGTCATCGACGCCTGCCTGGGCCGCGTGGTCGAGGCCATGCGCGGCATCGGCGGCGAGGTCTTGATCACCGCCGACCACGGCAACGCCGAGACCATGCTCGACGTGTTCACCACCCAGGCCCACACCGCGCACACCGTCAACCTGGTGCCCTTCCTCTACATC
>JAJZTV010000237.1:0-718 GCA_021847385.1 Pseudomonadota bacterium
CGCGCTCGAAGATCGCCGTCTTCGCCGCACGGACGAAGGCGAAGATCGGCGCGCCGCGCCGTTCCGCGCCATAACGCGGGGCGTCCTGGACCTGATAGCCGGCCAGGAAGAAGGCCGTGCCCAACAGTCGGCTGGCCGTCTTCATGCCCTGGCCGCCTCGGCCGTGAAAGCGGATGCGATACATGCGGTCTCCCCGTCGGTCTCTTTAGAAGATAGACCAGCGCCGGTAGGACATCGCTTCTTTCACCCGGGTCTGGGCCAGGTTCAGGGCTGCCGTGCGTGGCAGGATGCCCTGATCTTTCGCCTGCCTCAGCACCGCCTCGGTGTTATGGCGCAGCTTGTCGGCGATGGCCGCGAAGGCGGCGGATTCACTGGCGCCGGCATACTCCATGGCCGCGCAGATCACGCCGCCGGCATTGGCGATGAAGTCCGGCAGGCACAGCACGCCGTGTTCGTGCAGGTATTTTTCCGCGCCGGCGGTGAAGGGGATGTTGGCACCTTCGATGACCAGGCGGGTCTTGAGCCGATGGACGTTGTCTTCGTGGATGACATCCGGCCGCGCGGCCGGGATCCAGATGTCGCATTCGATGTCGATCACCGCGTCGCGCTCAAGCTTGGCGCCGTCGGCGTAGTCGATCACGCGCTGGCCGGCCTCCTTGAGCGCGGCGAGCGCCGCCACGTCGATGCCCTTGGGGTTGAACAGGGTGCCGCTGGAATC
>JAJZTV010000237.1:728-3088 GCA_021847385.1 Pseudomonadota bacterium
GTCAAAAAACGCGCGGCATGCCTGCCGACCGCGCCGAAGCCCTGGACGGCCAGGCGCGCGCCGGCCAGTTCGAAGTCGCAATGGCGCAGGGCGATCTCGGCCGCCTGGGCGATGCCCCAGCCGGTGGCGCCGATCTCGTCCAGCGGGATGCCGCCGATCGCCTCGGGCAGGCCGACCGAGCGGCCGATCTCGTCCTGTACCCAAGCCATGCAGGTTTCGTCGGTACCCATGTCCGGGCCGAAGATGTAATCGGTCTCGTTGCGCAGGGCATGAGCGAAGGCGCGGATCAATCGTTCTTTTTGCGCCGCCGGCATGCGTGGGTCGCCGAACAGCACCGACTTGCCGCCACCGTGGCGCAGACCGGCGGCCGCGTTCTTCAAGGTCATCGCGCGCGCCAGCCGGCTGCATTCCTCCAGACTGACATCCGGCGCCATGCGCAGGCCGCCGATCGCCGGGCCGGTTGCGACGTTGTCGACCACCAGGATGCCCTTCAGGCCGATGCCGGGTTCGTGGACATGGATGATCTTGGCCGGGCCCAACTCGTCCGCGAAACGAAAGCAGTCTTCCATGACGTGCGGCCTTTCTCTTTGGCTTTGGGCACTGGCCATAGTGTGCACCGGCCGAGGTGCGCTTGGCAAAAACGCTGGCACAGCGGGACTGGATGGCGCAATCCGGCCCGCTGCGCGTTGCTACGGATTACAGGAAGCGGTCCAGCAGTTTGCGGCTATGCCGGTCGAGTGCGCGCGGATCGCGGATCAGGAACTGCACGCCGTGGCTGTCGGCGATCAGCAGCACGCCGCCGGGCAGGCGGCGGATGTCTTCTTCGCCCTTCAGGGTGAGCTGGGTCTCGCCGCGATCGGTTTCCACCTGCCAAGTGCTGGGCGTAGCGAAGGTCGAGACCTGTTCGATCCGGCGAATCTCCGGCATGAATTCGCGGCTGGCCAGCTCGGCCTCGATCAGGCCGCGCAAATCGTCGGGCAGGTCTTGCAGGTGGTCGACCCAGGCCAGTTCGTGGCCATCCGGGCTGACCAGGGCGATGCCCTCGTTCGGCGCGGCGATGGGGAAGGCACGCACCGGCACCACGTCCTCGTGGATCTCGCCGTCAGCCAGGGTCAGCACCAGGCGGCCAAGATGGTTATGGGTTAGTTTGAATCCAATGGGCATTGTTTTCCTCTCCCCCAACCCCTCTCCCGCTTGCGGGCGAGGGGCGGACGACTATGGCTTGGCGCTCTCGGCTTTGGTTTCGGCGGCAGGCGATTGGCTGTCGTCCAGATCGGTATCGACGTTACGCGCTTGGGCTTGGTACAGGCGATAGTAGGCGCCTTCGCTGGCCATGAGCTGATCGTGGTTGCCGACCTCGACGACCTGGCCGCGATCCATGACCACCAGTCGGTCGGCCCGGCGCAGGGTGGACAGGCGGTGGGCGATGGCCAGGGTGGTACGGCCGCGCACCAGGTTGTCCAGGGCCTTCTGGATTTCCTTTTCGGTCTCGGTGTCGACCGAGGAGGTGGCCTCGTCCAGGATCAGGATCTTCGGGTCGATCAACAGGGCGCGGGCGATGGAGATGCGCTGGCGTTCGCCGCCGGACAGACCTTGGCCGCGCTCGCCGACCAGGGAGTCGTAGCCCTGGGGCAGGCGCAGGATGAATTCGTGGGCATGGGCGGCACGGGCGGCGGCGATGATTTCTTCTCGGCTGGCGTCCGGTCGGCCATAGGCGATGTTCTCGGCGATGGTGCCGAAGAACAGGAAGGGCTCTTGCAGCACCAGGCCAATGTGGCGACGGAACTCGGCGATCGGCAGCGAGCGGATATCGACGCCGTCGAGCCGGATCGCCCCCTCGCTGACGTCGTAGAAACGGCAGATCAGGTTGACCAAGGTGCTCTTGCCCGAGCCGCTGTGGCCGACCAGGCCGATCATCTCGCCCGGCGCGATGTTCAGGTCGACGCCGCGGATCACCGCGCGGTTGCCATAGCGGAAGCCGACGCCGCGCACCTCGATTCGGCCGTCGACTTTTTCCAGGTGCACCGGCCGGCTCGGCTCGGGCACGCTGGAAACGTGGTCGAGGATGTCGAAGATGCGCTTGGCCCCGGCCGCCGCCTTTTGCGTGACCGAGACGATGCGGCTCATCGAGTCGAGCCGTGTGTAGAAGCGGCTGATGTAGGCGAGGAAGGCGGTGAGCACGCCGACGGTGATCTGGTCGTGCGCGACCTGCCAGATGCCGAAGGCCCAGACCACCAGGAGGCCGATCTCGGTCATCAGGGTCACGGTCGGCGAGAACAGCGACCAGGTGCGGTTCAGCCGGTCGTTGACCGCCAGGTTGTGCCGGTTCGCATCGCGGAAGCGCTGGGCCTCGCGCTTCT